>JAOZTO010000168.1 GCA_029942265.1 Desulfocapsa sp. | reverse complement strand
ATCTTTTATGAAAAGTCTTATCGTGTATTCATCAAAAAGTGGTAACACCAAAAAATTGGCTGAAGCAATTTATGATTATATTGCTGGCGAAAAAGAAATATGTGCGGTGAGCGATGCTCCTGATCCTAGCGAATATGACTTTGTTGCCGTAGGTTTCTGGTTACAGGCCGGTCAACCTGATCCCGAGTCACAGAAATTTATAGCAAAAGTTGACAGAGACCAGGAACTCTATCTTTTTGCTACACATGCAGCTGCTACAGACTCACCCCACGTACAGGGTGCTATGAAAAGTGCTAAGGAATTAGCTTCTAAAGCACGGGTCGTTGCGACTTTTTCTTGTCTTGGCGAAGTCCCCGAAAAGGTAGTGGAAATGGCTTCAAAGAAAGACCCTCAACCGCCATGGTTGGACAACGTTTCGGCAGCAGTGGGGCATCCTGATGAGAAAGATCTAAAAGATGTAGCACGTTTACTCGGTGAGTTGAACTTACCCTGAGATTTTCTGCCGAGTAAAAGAGAAGGGCTCTTTATTACCTTTTTTTCTGATCCAGTTCAGTGCTTTTTGTATTGATGGTCGTTGCAGTAACCAATCTATTACTGTTCTTTTGCCAGGAAAATCCAGCAGGCTGATTCCCAGTATGATGGTAAGTAGTCCTTGCCCAGGGAGAAAGAGCATCAAGAGACCCGCTGTCAGCAAAAGCAATCCGAAAAAATATCGTAGAATCCGAAGGAGGATGAATATCAATGGATGTTCATCCTCTTTTTGTTTGTGCTTATGGAGGTGAATAAAAAAATGCGGATCGAGTTTGCAGATACCCCAGGGAATAATAAGCAGACTGAGAACGAATGTGATGCTGGAAACGATTCCCAGCCATGTTATTATCGAACCATATTGATCGAAGAAGGTCTGCATAAGATATAAGATAGACTCGACCAGTTCAGGTCAATTCAGATCAGTTGCTATTGCTTTGATGGTGATCATAACACCATTTGAAGGAGAATCAGGCGAAAGTACGCCTTGATTTGCAATTGTCATCTGCTCTGGCGCTATTGCAGGATTTTCATTGTAGAGGTCATACACAATAAGACTGCGTTCTTGTGCAAGATCCAGCAACACCATATCATCTATTTGAACCGGTTCGGGAACAAGGGGGATGAAGCCTGCTAAATCATTTGTAATATCTTCTTCCTGCAGGCCTTTTGTGGGATGTTCTACCCGTGTCGCCTGTTGTTGTGTCCTGTATTCCATACGTCCAATTGCATTTGCTGTATCCACACGTTGCAGTTCTATCTCCTCTCGGTTTTTGATCAGGAAACCTCCATCAATTAAAGTGTCAGCCATTCCGGTGATAGTAAGGCCAAGACCAGGATGATCGATAAGAAGATCAGCATATCTCGTAAGAGTGTGCATGCCAATATCATCAATACTTGTTGTCCCTGCCTGAAATGGAATCAGGAATTTCCCCTGAAGATCCTTGAAATTATGATCAAGCAATAAGGGGGCATACGATGCTTTTATGGTTGTGGTCTGGAAAGATGCGACAGTTTCATTGAGAAGTGATCTCGCCTTGTTTTTTATTTGGATATTCATGGGAAAAGTATTGTCACTGTCCTTTAGAAGAGCCAGCGCCAGCGCAGTGTCTGATGATATGGAATCAGCTTGTAAATTTGTGATAAGCATTTGGGTGCTGCTACTGAAATCCCCTTTCTTTTCAGTCAGTGTGCTATCCAATGATACCGTTGCCTTATCAACAGTAAAAGGCATGGATTTAAGCTGTTTGTTGAACGATACAATGGGAAAATCTCTGATTTTCAGGTTGAGCACATTTTTAGGGGTACTACTTAAAAGAGTGGTTGTGCCCGATAAGGTTAGGGCTGTCCCCTCAAACTCGCCGCCAAAACTAAACGAACAGACACTGTCACCCCGGCTGCTGAAATTGTTGACGTGTCCTGTGATATCACTAAAAGTAGTTTCCCATTGAGGCGTAAGTCGTTTGTCAATGGATTGCACAAAGCCGTTTTTAATCACAGTTTTGCTGATTACAACTGGGAATGGACTTTCTTTTTTAAGTGGGTTTTCCAAAAGAGTACTCAATCCTTTCTTTAGATGTTGAAAAGGCGAAAGGTTCTCGTACTGCCATTGAAATTGTGGGCTGTTTAATGATAAATTTTCGATCTTTAATGAGAATGGTGCAAATGTAAAATGAGCGTTGTGTAGTTCTGCGAGCTTCCAGCTGAGTAAAGATGCTTCTTCTTTTCCCCGAACAACGGTGTCTGTTAATCGAAGGTTCCCTTGAAAAGAAGGTGATGGGTAACGGAACATACCTTTTCCTGAAAATGTGGCAGTACTATTTTTCAGGAGTGGCCATTGTGAAAAAAATGGGTCTAGTGTGTCACTGTTTATTCCTGAAAAAGCAAGATTAGCCCGAATCGTAAATGGTGCAAGATTTAAATTACCTTTTGCTTTGATGGTAGCCTCGTCAGCAAGTTGTCCACTGAATGCAAAGTTATCTTCGGCGCTTACCTTCTCAAGATTGTTCGCCTGAAACGAAACATGCTCTATAGTAATTCTATTCTTGTCTGTGCTGTCAGGACTGATATGCAGGTTTCCTGAAAAGTCGATACCTTTAATGCGAGAGCGGTTTTTGTTTGTGAAAAGATATTTGAGAAGAGGTGGCAGGTCGGTAGTGTTTATATTTAGGGTCGTTTCTTTGAGAAAAATATTTCCAAGGCTGTAGGTGTTGTCAACTCTGCTGAGACCGCTAAATCGAATGGAGTCTGCTTTGAGCCATGTTTTGTTTGTGTGTAAAAACAAAGGCTTGTTGATTTCAAAACTTCCATTGTTAATAGTATAGGAAAGTGGAGTATTCGGAGTTGTGGAAAAAGAGATGTTCCCCGAAAATGTTGCATTGCCTTGAACCGTTTTTTCTGATACTGGCATAAGCTGAGCGAGGAGGTTTGCGGCTGGAAATTCTCTAACGAGTAATTTTCCTTGTAAGGAGCCAGTATCAGCGAGTTTACCCTGCCATGAAAAAGAGCCATTATTATCAAGCTGTTCTCCATCGAGATAGAGTACCGCAGAGCCATTCTTTGAATGAAAGTTTCTGATGGAAAGTTGCAGGTTGTGCCATTCAGAAGGTTGCGTGTCACTATCCTGTGCAAGCAGGGTAAGTTTTCCAAGATCCGCTAGAAGCTGATCGATTTGGATAGTAGTGTCTGCATCAAGAGTGTTTTGAAGAGTTACGGAAAGGGTCTGTAGCGCATTTTGAATCTGTTTCGAAGTTCCTGTAAGGTGCGTTTTCTTGGCGATAAGGCGTGTTATCTGGAGACGTTTACTGATGGGACTGAGTATGGCATCCATCTGTATTGCAGGGATAGCAATGTGCATTGTGCTTTTTTTATCTTTTGCTGTAATATCTGCAGCACTCATTCTAAGATCAATGCGTAGGCGTTCTCCCTGGTTTTTGGAAGGTGAGAAAGCTATTTGCAGGGAAAGATCAGCCTGCCCATTGGCTAGTGTCATTGGGAAGCTATCTGGAAGATAAGAGAAAAAAGGAACCAGATTAAGTGATTGTATAGAACAGGAAAGTTGTGTTTGAAATGTCTGGTCGCCTGCACGTTGAACGGCCTCACCACTTAACTGGATTGGACTTCCATTGATGATGGCGGAAAAATGAGGCTGAATATAATTGTTGGATTGAAAGGAAAAATTAGAAAGGGTAGGAATGGCAAGGTGCAGTTTCTCGATTGTGTGGATCTTGTTTGTAATGGTATCTGTGAGGTTGATACGGCTGTCGCTGATGTCAATATTGTTCAAAGAAAAGAGAAATGGAAGTTTTGAAAAATCAATAATTTCTCCCTTTTGCTCTGCTTTTGCAGGAGTGGAAATATGTGTAAAATTATAGGTATTGTCTTTGTGCCGAACAAGATTTAGTTGCATATTTTGAATCGTCAATCTGTCACAGACAAACGAATTGCGCACCAGTGCCATAAGATCAAGATCAACAAATAATGACTGTATTTGAAGAAGTGGGTCACTGTTCGTGGAGGTTGGGAGCGTGGCAGTTACACCATTAAGGCGAAGTTCAAAATTCAGTGGATTGAGATGGGCTTGTTCAATACTCACTTCAATGTTACTGTTGTTTTGTATGTAGCGAGGCAGGTATTTCTGGATTGCCAAGGGCGCAAGATAGACCCCTGCAAGGAAGTATGCAGCAATACTGAGACCAGCAATGGTCACAAACAACAACCATCCCTTGCCATTTTTCTCCCATTTTTGTTGCCTTCTTTTGGGGGAAACTGTTTTTTTGGGTGGTGTCGTATCCGGTTGTGGTGGACTGGAATTTGACGCACCGTGGCTGATTGTTATGGAACCGTAATGATCAGACATAAAAAATCTAAAAGCTCCTCCCTATCGTGGTAGGTTAAGGATTGATGGTAATCTTTAATTGCTATGATGGTGTTGTAAAAAATCCTCCATCACTATACAATACAAACAACATTGTTCCTTGTACCACCGAAACCAAAAAATTAAAAGCATATGAATAGTCGGCGCCAGATCATTTTTTCCCTTTTTGTGACCCTGTTTTTTCTTGTGGTGGGTACTGTGGGGTATGTGACCATCGAAAAGTACACGCCATTAGAAGCAATTTATATGACAATTATCACCATTAGTACCGTGGGGTATGGTGAAATTCATACCCTTTCTGATGCGGGACGAATATTCACAATGTTCTTGCTTCTCTTTGGTGTTGGAAGCTTGGCCTTTGCTGCTCATGCTTTTATAGAATCAATGATAGAACGTGCCTCTAGTCCGGTACGGGGGATACGTATAATGGAAAAAAAAATCGATAAACTGATAAGGCATACCATTATCTGCGGCCATGGTCGTGTAGGGGCGGCAGCTGCAGAACATCTGGCTAAGGCGGGAAAAGATTTTGTTGTTCTGGAAAACTCCACGGAAAATTGTGTAATACTTCAAGCACACGGTTATTTGCATTTAAAAGGAGATGCTACCAGTGAGAAAGTTCTGATCCAAGCAGGTATTAAAAATGCTGGATCGTTATTGGCGCTATTGGATTCAGATCCTGATAATCTATTTACGGTGCTTACTGCACGTGAATTAAATCCTACCCTACATATTGTTGCACGCTCCGAATCCACATACGCAGAATCAAAAATCCTCCGTGCCGGTGCTGATTCTATAATTTCGCCATATGCCTCGGCAGGGAGACGGGTTGCTGATAAAATAATGGCTACGACTCAAAAGCAACATTCTGGAGTATCTGTGACTGAAGTTGCCTCGCCAGGATTTGAACCAAGTTGGATTGAGGTGGATGAAAAATCCGGCCTTGCCGAACATGCAGTGGAAGCAGTTTCTGGATTGATAGCTGGGCAGATTCTCGGTATTCGCCGTGACGGAAAAGATATTCTATCTCCTGCACCGGTATCACAGGTGCTGTTGGGGGATAGGCTTCTGGTCGTTTCCAGCGGAATCAGAGAACAGGATGAAACGTATGCGAAGCAGCCTCGGAAAATTGTCCTTGTTGATGATAATCCTGTTATTCGCAGATTGTACACACGACTGTTTCAGAAAGCAGGGTTTAACATTATTACTGCATCTAGTGGTCGTGAAGGGTGTGAGTTGATCCTTCGGGAACAGCCTGATGGCGCTGTGGTAGATTATCTACTTGGAGATATTACAGGTCTTGAGGTGTGCAAAGCTGTGCGCGAAAGTGAAAATGGCCAGAAAGTGAAACTCTTTTTATTTACGGCTGATGAACGGACAGAACTTCGTGAAAAGGCTAAAAAAGTAGGTGTTGATCGTGTTGTATTAAAAAGCCCTGAAGCTTCTGAAATTGTAAATTTTGTCCGTGAAGAGGTGTGAAATTCACAAAAAAAATGGTAACTATTCAGCTGCACCCCATCTTCGCCCATTTGGACATTCTCACATAGC
>JAOZTO010000167.1 GCA_029942265.1 Desulfocapsa sp. | reverse complement strand
GTGGAATGGACAACGAAGCTTCTCAAGCAAATGAATGCATCACAGGGCTTAACGGGAATGGTATTATTTTCACTTAAAAAGGATATTATTACCTATTCTAATCCACATGCAAATCTTCCTCGATCAATTGCTGAAAGTCCCCTTATCGATGCTGCCCTCAACCGACTACCTGTATCCGAAAACCAATTGGTTCCAGTTAGCGTTCTCTATGAACTCAATGATACACTGGACCAATCTACAAAATTGCCAAGCCACTTAATCCTGCAACTATCTACCGCCCCGATCCTTGAAAATCACTCGATAATCGGTGTGCTAATGATTTACAGGTTTCTCCATCAACAGACAAGCTGGATAGAAAACCTCGCTAAAGAATTACATACTGATATTGCTATTTACGTAGGTGACACCCTACTCCTTCAGCGAGCCACCAAGTACACTCTCAGCGAGAGTTTTGTAAACTGGATTGCCTTTAAAGAATGGACAGGGGGACAGGAGTTATTCCCCCCAGTACTAGGAAATAACCTCGACACACTAGGTTCTGCCAGTCGAGCAATAAGTATTGATAATTTTGAGAAAAAGCTTATTGGAACCATATTGATTAACACCAGGAATGAACAATATTTTAATGAAATTATCACCTCCCTGGCGCTGCTGATTTTTTTGAGCAGTGTGATAATTGTAATGGGCATTATCTTCAGGATATGGATTTTTCGTATTCTAAACCGTCTTCGTAATCTCACTGTCGTTGTTCAAAATATTGCAAAAGGTAACTACACAAACCTTATCCCAATAAATCGAACTGATGTGATTGGTGACTTGACTGAAGAGATAAATAAAATGACTGGGGAGATTCAAAAAAGAGAGAAATTTAAGGACGATTTCCTGGCTAATACCTCCCATGAATTAAGGACACCACTACAGGGAATAATCGGTATTGCCGAGTCTATGAGAGATGGTGCAACAGGTGAGTTACCCGAACAAACCCTCAAACAGTTGCAAATGATCACGCAGAGTGGCAAACGATTAGCACGACTGGTTAACGATATTCTTGACTATGCCAAATTAAAGAATGTGGATCTTGTGCTGGAAACAAAACCGACAGACATTTTTTCTTTAGTTGATGTTGTTCTTCAGTTGTCACAACCTCTGGCGGAGAAAAAGCAACTACAATTAATTAATCAGGTTTCCAGTTTAACACCACTCGTAGAGTGTGACGAAGAAAGAGCTTTACAGATATTATTTAATCTAATTGGCAATGCCATTAAATTTACCGAAAATGGTTCCATTACAGTTACAGCAGAACAGGTTGAACAAATTCTGGAAATATCCGTTACAGATACAGGAATTGGCATCCCGGAAGAAAATCATACACTTATTTTTCAATCTTTTCAACGCGGCACTCCTTCCATAGAGCGTCGATTCGGTGGGACAGGTTTAGGATTAAGTATGGTTAAATATCTGGTTAAACTGCATGGCGGATTACTTGATGTAGAGTCGGTTGTAGACAAAGGCTCCAGATTTTATTTCACTTTTCCGATCAGTAATGATCAAACTGCAAAGAATATATCTCCCCATTCATACGCATCTGAAAAATCGGCACCGATTGTATTACCTAGTAGTGAAGACGAACTACACGTAAAAGAGAATGGTACCGGCACAAATCAATATGAAATTTTAATTGTTGATGATGAACCTATAAATGTGCAGGTGCTTTCCAACTATTTGATCAATCAGGATTACTCTATCAGTAAGGCATCTTATGGTACTGAGGCCTTGGAGTTAATTCAAAACCGTAAACCGGATCTGGTTTTGTTGGATATAATGATGCCCGGGATTTCCGGCTTTGAAGTGTGTCGACAACTCAGGAAAATTTACCCAATGCACACATTGCCTATTATATTTTTGACTGCAAAAAGTCAAGTATCGGATCTACTTGAAGGATTTTCTCTAGGTGCTAACGATTATATTACAAAGCCTTTTCAGAAAAACGAATTATTGGCTCGGGTAGAACGTCATCTTGAAATCAATCAGTATACAGAACGACTTTCCCGGTTAAACCAATTTTCAAATCAGCTCATTAAATTCAGCAATATGAGCCAAATGTTTGAAAGTGCGTTTCATCTAATTAACGAACAACTTTCTATTCATTCAGGCGTGTTATTACAAAAAGACAAGATCATTCAAACGCATAATACACCTGAGCCAGATAGATTTTTAAAACTATTTAAAAAAGAAGTTAGTGACGAAGAAATTCGTTGTATGCCAGACTTGCCAGACTACCACCTGATTTCTGTTTGCTTGAGGGGATTTAAGGATTTTCAATTAATTGTACAGTGTAAAGGAGATTGTAGTTCTTTTAGTTTGGCAGATTATGAATATATTAAAAGTATTATTAACCTGATTAGAATATCACGATATAATATCCAGGAATTGCTGAAGGAACCTGTTCTACTAAGCGATTTATTTGCCATCCAGACAAAGTTGGATAATGTACTCTATATTCAAATCAGAGCGCCTTATTGTTATGTTCACATGGAAAACGAAAAGCAGCCAAAGATACATCGGATTACCATGAAGATGCTACAACGTTTTTTCCCGGAAGAGCTCTTATTAAAGATTCAGAGATCCTATTTGGTGAATCCCAACAAAATGATCCATATCAACCGATCCGGTAAAAATGATGTGCTTATTAAAATGACTAACGGTGAAAGGCTTCCCATTAGCCGCAATTTAGTGAGTAAGATTAGAAGTAAATATCCAGGCTATTTTCAATTTTGAACAAGCCCCCCCTCGCCTCACATTTCAAATACTATATTTGTAGAGTCAAGTAGATTCACCTGTTGTAGACTAATTAACAACGACTGACTACTACCTCAACGGTAAAATGCCCCACCTCAGAGTATGCAACTCCCTACTTTTACTTTTCTGTGTCACACTTCAACTTTTATAATTGTTGCGAACCGAGCAGAACAAAGTAATTAGCCTTCAACTCCTTTCCCTTTTTCCATTATAACACTCGTTTTACACAGCTCACACTTACTGATTCTCGACTCATTTAGAAACTTTTACCCCCTCACGTGTTCCTGCTTATCTATCTGTATTGGTGTAGCTTACTTGATCAATCAACTCAGAACAGCTTCACAAGGAATCACTTAAAGACAACGGGATTGAACCCTATGTCTAACTTTACTATAAAGGCAAAAAAGACGAGGCTAAGTGTTGGAAATATTAAAACTGAACCGTTTTAATACAGAGTTCATTTTAAATTTTAATAGTGTTCGTTGTTTACGGTAATTTTCAATTCAACAAGAACAGGGAATTGCTTGACATTAAATTGGATCAATAGGGAGAGGTTACTATGAAAGGACTAAGACCATTAATTGTTGCTATAGCAGGTAGTGCAGCTATCTTTGCTACAGCAACACAATCTAACGCAGCTGCAGACTGGCAGGAATTTCAGTTTCAATATGTATATGGAACTGAATATGCAGAACTGGGCCAATCGATTAATCCTGAAGATGGCTATGCTCGTGATAATACCACGAAGGCTTCAACATTTACAATTGAGTACAACAATGGCTGGACTTACGGGGAAACCTATCTTCTTGTTGATATGAATCTTGAAAACGACTCCAATGAGGTCTGGTTCTATACTCAAGGGTGGGAATATTTCAGTCTTAATAAAATATTTGATACTGAGGTTTTTGAGATGGGTCCAATTATGGATCTCAGGGTTGCACCGGGTTGGCAGTTGCAGAGTTCTCACGATTACTATGCTGGCGATTATGCGCAGTCCCTACTTGATGAAGCTGCATGGCCGGGGATGACTCCTGTAAATGATTCGAATGATTTGCTTGAATTGTTTTACGGCTTAAATCTTGCTCTAGATGTTACAGGGTTTGATTTTATGGGGCTTACCTTTGGTGTCTATGACGATTTTAATTCTAGAACTGATTTTGACAACCAACTATTTGTGAGTTTGTATTATAGGTCTACCTTTGATGTAGGCCCTACAAGTTGGAAAGTAGAAGGATTTTTTAATGTATCAGGAGACAGAGATTCAAACGTCTCCTCAACGTTAGATCAACAGGCTAACCTCTTCTCTAAACATCAGATTGTAATGGATCTCGGCAAGCTTATCTGGGACAAATCAAATGAATTCTATTTCGGTACAGAGATTCGCTGGACCCAGAATACTTATGGGATTAAGGATGTTTATGATGGTTATGGTTATATTACAAAAGAACAGAATGAGTTTTTTCCAACACTTCTTGTTGAATGGGTATTCTAGGTGATTCCATGTCAACAATGATCTTTTTACGGGACGTTTTTGGCAGGGCAATTATCATTAAATTGACTAAAAATTACCAGCTACTTGGAGCTGGTAATATCGGAGGTAATTATGGAATTATTTAAAGCTATTAAAGAAAGAAGAAGCATCAGGAAATACACAGACAAAGCAATCGATAAGGCTACGATGGAAAAATTGCTGGATGCAGCCAAATGGGCTCCTAACGCTGGTAACTATAATGCATGGAAATTTATCGTTATCAACGAACCCGCCCAAACCAAGCAATTACTGAATTTTTGTCCTGGATTAAATGATGTACCAGCAGCAATTGTTCTTATTTGTTCAAAGCCAAAACAGAAGAAACTGGCTGATAAGGTGCGACTGATGTACATGGCAGACTGTGCTATAGCATCACAAAATCTTGTTTTAGCAGCATATGCTGAAGGGATAGGAAGTTGTGTAGTCGTCTCATTCGCCGATGTGGCACTGAGAGAAATTCTGGAAATACCAGACAACGTCTATCCTTTTATGATGGTTACTTTGGGGTATCCTTCCGAAACTCCAGAGCCACCACCACGGCTGCCTTTGTCTGAAATAGTGTATAAAAATGAATATGGAAAGGAGTGGAAATAAAATGGATCAAAAAGGGTTTTTTATAAGTGAAGATGATTTCTATGACATGCTGTCATTTCTTGTATCCAGTGCATTCCTCATGTCAGAAGGTGAGGAATCTGAGGAATTTTATCCTTCATTCAGATTGATGGACGCTGCTTATCGATTGGCCAATCTTGTTGATGGTGAATTTGAAGAGAATGGCTGGGTTAAGAGTTTCTCAACAGATGGTGAACAAGGCCTAGAACTGATGGGAATAGACAACGAAGCTTTTGCCGATTTCTTACTAAAATCAACAGTTAAGCTAGCAAAAGAAATTAAAAACAAGGCAAGGAAATAATTAAGGAACGCAATGGAAAATTTATATAAATATCAATGGTATCAGAAGATTTACGAATTGACACCTAAGATTCATGAAGAGGCAAAAGCGTTTGCCAAGAAAATTGGTCTTGATAAGGTAAAAAATGATATCGGCATGTACCCGGGAAGCTCCGCACGCCCAGGTAATCTCCCAAGTTACGTTCTTGATGAAATTGTAAAGGTTAATCAAAGCGGGAAAACTCCTGGCGTCAGAGGTATTGAAGATCAGTTAAGGGATGTAATAAAAAGCATTTACGGAGATGAATATGATGCTGTGGCTGCAAATACCTGTGAGGCTTGTTTGAGAATTGCTGCTTCAACTCTATTCCAGCCACCAACCATGCGTCTTGGTGATGCATACAGAGGCAGAGTTATAATGCCATACGCCGACGACACTGAATGGGTAGGTGGCTATGGTCGTGCATTTCCTCCACGCTATAAAAACCTTCTTGTTGATAGAACTGTTTCAGGCGGCGAACTTGGAGTAGAAGGAAAAAGCTTATTTAATTTGGATATTGTCCATGTAAGACTAGCTGGCGGAACATATGATTGCCATGGTGTGAAATGGTGTCCAACTCCCCTTCTTTCTCGTGTTGACAGTGAGAAAAGTGCCGAACTCATAGCAAAAGCCGCTGAAAGACAGGCTGATAATGTCGTTGGATTTGCAGCAATTGGCTATGACACACCAAGTTATGGTCATGCT
>JAOZTO010000166.1 GCA_029942265.1 Desulfocapsa sp. | reverse complement strand
CATATGGAGTTTTTTACTTAGCCATCTCAAATTTGACCTTTTTACGAACTTGTCATTTATGCTAAGCAGAGAAGAAAAACATATCCTGGAAATTGAATCGATCTTGGACACAGAAGAGAACGGTGTCGCTGAACTCGGTGCAAAACAACTCAAGAAAATTCTGAAGGAATATAAAAGAACCTACAAACAGCTTAACAAAATAATACGAATCAGTGATAGACAACAAGACGAGCTCAATCTCAAGAGTCAGAAAGTTAAATCACTGCTGAACAATGCCGATCAAGGTTTTTTGTCTTTTGGACTCGATTGTGTTGTTGATGAGGAGTATTCGCAGGAATGTGTCAAATTGCTTGGTGCCGCACTGAGTGGTAAAGATATTGCTGATCTTTTGTACCCCAATGATCTGAAAAAGAAGCATTTTTTCAAAGAAACCCTTGTGAATGTACATAATGAAGACAATGACATGATAAAGGATGTCATGCTTTCATTATTGCCAAGTGAGCTGCGCCTGAACAGGCGTGCAATAAAAATTGATTATAAAATTATAAACGATCATAAGTACATGATTGTTTTAACCAATATCACTAAAGAAAAAATCCTTGAGCGAAAGATCAAACGGGAGCAGGAAATCCTGAAAATGATCGTTAATATTGTCAGTGATCCTACACAATTTTACGAGCTTAAAGATGACTATCTCGCCTTCTCGGCCAATAAAGATTCACTTCTCAATAGTAATGTGTCTTTTGCCACCAATTTAAGTCAAATTTATCGTGATATTCACACATTCAAAGGGAGTTTTGGCCAACTGCGGATGCAGGGATGTGTGAAGAAATTACATGATCTTGAGGAAGTATTATCCACTTTGAAAAGCAGTGGCAAAAAGGATAATAGCACATTGCTCACACTTTTGGAAAATTCCGATTTTTCCGATTGGATGCAAAGTGATTTACAGATTATCCAAAAAATATTAGGCGAAGATTTTTTTGAAAAACAGCATATGCTTGTTGTTGATGATACATTTATGCTGAGTATAGAGGAGAAAATTACTCGTCTACTACACTTTGACAATCAACACGTTACAACCTACGAAAACATACTGAGCGAAATTAATAAAGCGAGGGGGACTACGATTAGCCAAGCACTCTCAAGCTATCCAAGACTTTGTAAAGAAACAGCGGAAAGCCTTGGAAAAAATATTCACGAGTTTAAAATATGCGGCGGTGAGGATATTTTAATGCCGCTTCATTTTAAACCGTTTTTGAAATCACTGATTCACGTTTTTAGAAACGCAATTAGTCATGGCGTTGAAGACGCAGAAACACGTTTGGCTGCCGGTAAAAACGAAATTGCTATGATTTCGTGCCATGTTGAGAAGCACTCCGAAAGCATGGTAATTACCATAGCAGATGATGGCTCTGGAATTGACACACTGTTAGTACAACAAAAAGCCCTGACGGCTCAAAAGGTCAGTAAGGAAGATCTTGTTCGGATGTCTGAGGCCGATATTCTTGAGCTTATTTTCCACGAAGGGGTGTCTACAAATGATAGTGTAGATGAGTTGTCAGGCCGTGGTATTGGTATGAATGCGGTGAAACAGGAAGTTGACAAGTTATCCGGAAGTATTCGTGTGGAGAGTCAAGCCGGGAAAGGAACACATATCATTTTAAGTGTTCCCACTGTCATTTATGGTGATCTGATCAATATTGCATCTAACGCAAAAGATACAATTACTATTGATTTTATTGTATCCCCAATTGTAAGTCGTGTTGGCAGTTATCTGCAAAATGATATGAAGATCAATTTGAATAGAAAAGCAAATATTACCTATACTACTGTTGACACGATTGAATTAAAGAATTTCACATCCTGCATTCATATCAGCGGACTGGTGGATGTGTCAATTTGTATGAGCTGTGATTTGTTTCTATTAGATCGTCTGTTGGAACGTTTTAGCCCTGGTGAAAATATTGTTGAGAGTGATTTGCCGGAATACAGAAAAAGTGTTTCCATGGAAGTTCTGAATATTGTTGTTGGTAATGCACTCGTTAATTCCTATGATTCTACGATATTACAGATAACAACACCATTTGTTACAGAATGTGATGAGTTGCATACGCATGATGGGAACGAAAAAATTGCCCATATATCGGTTGATACTGAATGTGGTGAAATGCAGGTATTAGTTGGTTGTTTTTGTTGAGGGTTGGGTAGTGACTGAATGGTTATGAAAAGTTCAGACTCAAGATGGAGTGAGAATGGAAAGTGTTAAGGTCTTAAAAGTTTTAATCGTCGATGACTCTATGATTATGCGGAAGAATATAACAGGTAATCTGCATTTCCTTGGACATGAAATTATTGGCGAAGCAAAAGATGGGCAGGAAGGTATTGATCTTTATCAAAAACTAGATCCGGATCTTGTGACAATGGACATCACAATGCCTGGAATGGATGGAATCACGGCAGTAAAACAAATAAAAAAACTTGATTCTACAACGAACATAATCATGGTTACTTCACACGGACAGGAAGAAATGGTTATGGAGGCATTGAAATCAGGAGCTAAAGGGTATATGTTAAAGCCCGTCAGCCCCGAGAAGTTGCGTGAGGCTATTGGTAGAATTTATCCTGAATTGGCGGCAGTGGTAGAGGAAGAATTGATAGAAGAATAAATGTTCGGCTAGCACCCCATTTTCGTTTGATCCGGCTTGTTCACATATGAACTCTAGTTCACAAGCCGGATCAACCGTAATTGTAATAGGAAAATCCTGCTTAAAGACACGCGGATACCTGCAGAGGAATAAAAATGTTAAATGTTTTGATTGTTGATGATTCACAGATGGCACGACAGTATGTTTCAGGGTATGTCAAAGGGTTGGGGCATGCTGTTGTCGGTATTGCCGGCTCTGCAGCAGAGGCAATACAAAAATATAAAGTGCTGAAACCTGATCTTGTGACCATGGATATTACAATGCCTGAACTAGATGGTGTGTCTGATGGTATTGCAGCAGTTAAGGAAATAATTTCATTTGATGCGCAGGCAGATATTGTAATGATTACCTCTCATGGTCAGGAGAGTTTGGTATTGCAGGCATTGAAAGCTGGAGCCAAGTGCTATATCCTAAAACCGGTAAGTGAAATAAAGCTGGCTGAAGCAATAGGAAATATTAAAGAAAACTATCAACAAGAGAGTGCAGCCGTTGATGATGACTGGCTGTTGTAGAATTCACAAAAATGAACACCGCTATAATAAATACCGTGGATATTAAGGATGTGGCTGATTTTATCAGCGCTGATATTATAAATACTTCATCGATGATTGCTGTCAAAATAATTGACATCTCAAGTTTTGAGGTTGTTTATGTTAATCAGGCCATGAGGTCTATTATGGCTGATAAGAATGCGAGAAATTGCTGGGAATCTCTGTATGCACAGGAAGCACCTTGTCCATGGTGTAAAGTGAATGAGTTGTCCAGACGATTGGGCCATTCAAAAGATGAGCTGAATGACTCAGGCTCAATCGTATACGAACACTTTAATGAAGTTGCCAATAAATGGTATCAGATTCAAGATAAAATCATTATAACAGAGCAGGGACAGAAGTTACTGGTATCATTTGGACTTGATATCAGTATGCAGAAAGAAGTTCAAAGCCAGCTTATAAGTTCTCATGTACAGCTTAGTCGGAAAACGCAGGCGTTAAATGAGGCCAAAGAAGCACTGAAAATACAAGCAAGTCATGATTATCTAACGAACATATATAACAGACGATATTTTCAATTGGTTTCAAAAGACTTGATCCATGCTGCAAAAAGGGAAGATAGTGATTTAAGTATTATAATGATTGATGTGGACAGATTTAAGCTAGTTAATGATACTTATGGTCATAGCGTGGGGGATCAAACTTTAAAACATATTGTTTCAATACTTTGTGCGACCGTGCGTGAAAGTGATATTGTTGCACGAATCGGTGGGGAAGAATTTGCCATACTGCTATTAGGAACTGATCTGGAAGGTGCGGCAGAGCTTGCTGAAAAATTGAGAAAAGCAGTTAACGAAAATCCTGTTACCATTGATGATGAAACAGATATTCCAGTAACTATAAGTCTGGGGGTTGCCTCCGTTGATGTTCAAGCTGACACTAAAATTGATAACAGTTTGAATACTTCAGACCAGGCACTATATAAAGCAAAACAGTCAGGTAGAAATAAAGTAGTTGTTTATTCCGGCTGAATAAAATCAGCTAAATTGTTAATTGTGGTAACATGACGGCGAAATTCTTTGCTGTCAACAAGGCGTATACCAAATTGTTTTTGTAGACCCACAGAAATTTGAAGACCATCCAGTGAGTCAAGCCCCAACCTACTTGTATCAGAAAATAACATGATGTCGTCACCAAATTCTTCCGGCACTTGATCTTCGATATCGCATTCTGTGAAAATCATAGTTTTGAGGCGCAGTTTTAATGCGTCGTCACGAGATCCCTTCATATTCCATTCCTTGTATTATATCCTATACGCAATTCAAAACAGTCTCTACTGCGCTACAAGTGGCTCACTTTTTGTTAGTGTTGAAGAGTTGTCGTCAACCGGCCAAGCTAATTGTCATCTAATAGCGGCAACATGATTTATATCCTAGCCTAAAACCCCGCAACCTATAAAATATATTGTTTTGTCGGTATTTATAGAATTTGATCCTTTTATCCGGTGATATAAAAAGGCGGTAACTTGTATAGATAATTTATTGAGAAAACAATTAAATGAATCATCTGTACGAAAGTGTAAGAATAGAGGTAACAATTCAGCCGCACCCCATCTTCGTCCATTTGGACATTATAACATAGCAAACTATGCTTCGAATGTCAAAATGAACGAATATGAGGCACATATGAACAGTTACAGTTCAGTGTTATGCCAATATCAGGTGCTGACTGAATAGTTGCGAATAGAGCTTATTAATCGTTGTATTGTTGTCGTGGAGTCTACAGGCGGTTATGAGAAAGAGGTCATAGTTTACCTTCAAGAGAATTGTCATTGGATTACCAAGTCAGAAACTTGAGTTTTAACAAATAATCTATCCATCCTTAATTTTCTTCCAGAGCTTCATGCTGTCCTTTAGCGTTTTCTATCGTTTCGAGCCTGGATTCAAGATCACTCACCTTGCCTTCATCCTTGAGGTAGGGTAGGTTTATCCTCACATTTACTCCACACCCTTTTAGGCCCGCCTCAGCCAATAACTGTGCACACTTGAGATCCGAGGAAGCGTTGGTGTTGTATTTTTTTTGCAGTTGTGCACAGAGCTTTATAACTTCACGACACATGACAGCATTTTCAAGAGGTACTTCAGCACACAATATCATTCCTTCGTTTATTGCCTTGCTTCTTGTTGTTTTTTCTTCATCTGTACCTTTAGGCAATCCAAAAGAGTTACTGACCACTGCAAATGCATCGGAATCTTTACTACCACCTGCAAAAAGTTCACCAGAGAGATTTTCCGCCTTCAGGGCTATGGCTTCATAGTGGTCTGAGGGCTCCAAATCCTTCTTTCCCATGGAAAGGCGAGCGACCATACCTACCAATCCTGCTGCCATGGCTCCGGCGATGCTTGATGCGCTGCCACCGCCGGTAGTGTTATCCTGGCTGTCAAGTACTTTTAAAAAGGCTTTTAATTTTTTTTCCATAGTTTCATTTCCTTGTAATATTTTATTTGTTAGTTAACAACTTTTTTTGTAATTTATAAAAAGTGACAGTTGAAGGCTCGTGTCTTAGAATCAATCAAGCAGGTTTTCGGTTTTTGGATTGAGATAGATTTTACCATTCGGTATACTTTTCCTCTCGACGAATACCTTTGGACATTTTAGTATGTGAAATAAACGATTTTTCAAAAACTACATTCTGCCTTTTGCTGAGGTTGGACAACCTGATGTTGAAGTCAATATTCCCACATCGTGATGAACCGAATACAAAACCCTTGAGTACTTAGGAGTACAACATGAAAAATGACAAGCATCA
>JAOZTO010000165.1 GCA_029942265.1 Desulfocapsa sp. | reverse complement strand
TATGAAGTTTTTTACAAATCCATCTTGATTTCAGACTTTTTACGAGTCCATCATTTCTATTCGAACGTGCAACTATTTAGCGAGTACCCGAGAATTGCATAACCTTGAACTGTAACTGTCCAGATGCGCGAAGGTTGGAGGGCGGCTGAATAGTTACCCGAACTTTACTATGAAAAAAAGGAGGTGTTCCATGAAAAAATGTATGATTACTGCTTGTCTTTTAAATATTGTTTTCACAGGGTCAGTTATGGCCTGTACTACAATGCTTATAACAAAAGGAGCGTCACAGGATGGTTCTGTGATGGTCGGGCATTCAGACGATAGTGAACTCTTTGATCAACGTATGGTACATGTTCCAGCGGCAGATCATAAGCCAGGATCACTTCGTCCTGTTTATTATGATGCTGCAGCTTTAGGGAGTAAGCCTGAGTATCATGCCTATACTCTGCGTCGTTATGTAGGGAAAGATCGAGGCCCTGTGTATGACGATCCAGATCAACCGCAATCTATCCCACTTGGCTATATCCCACAAGTCGAACACACCTATGCGTATTTTGAAGGAACATACGCAATTATGAATGAGCATCAGGTGATGTTTGGTGAGTGTACGGATGGAACAAAGATACAGCCAGATCCGGTTCCAGGAAAATTGATATTTTACAGCGCAGAACTAAGTAGGATTGCTGCGGAACGAACAACTACTGCCCGTGAAGCTGTGGAGCTGATTGGCCACCTCATTGAAACGTATGGATATTATGGAACAGGCGAAACATTGCCCATTGGTGATACAGAAGAGGGATGGATTATAGAAATGGCTCCTAGCCCTGAAGGAAAAGGCGGCCTTTGGGTTGCAAAAAAAGTTCCCGATGGGGAAGTGTTTTTTGCTGCCAATGAATTGCGAATTCGTGATATAGATCCCGAAGATCCAAATATGCTCTACGGCAAAGATCTCCATGCAATTGCAGAAAAACATGGCTGGTGGAAACCTGAGGATGGTAAACTTGACTGGCTTCGAGCAGTTAGTGAAGGCGAATACAGTCATCCTTACTATTCGTTGCGACGAGTTTGGCGTTTGCAATCCAGAGTGGCGCCCTCAAAGGCTCAGTCTCCATGGGTTGAAGATGGGTTTACCAGAAAATTCCCTTTTTCCATTAAACCTGACAAGAAACTTGAACTTCGTGAAGTGATGGGGCTGTATCGTGACTATTACCAGGGAACAGAGTTTGATTTATCAAAAGGTGTTGCTGCGGGACCTTTCGGTAACCCGTATCGTTATCCAGGCCCCAAAGATGGTGGCGGAAGCGATACTGGAGATCCAAATGCAAAGTTGAAAGGTGGCTGGGAGCGACCTATTTCCATATTCAGATGTGGTTTTAGTTATGTGTGTCAGGCACGGGGGTGGTTACCAGATCCCATTGGTGGGTTGCTCTGGTTTGGTCCTGATGAACCGATGAGTACTGTTTATGTGCCGTTTTATGTGGGCGTGACACGTATTGCTGCACCATATTATACAGTTGATACCAGTGTCTTTAATCAGGAAAGTGCGTGGTGGGCGTTTAACTTTGTGGCAAACTGGGCTGGCCTGAAATACAATTATATGATTAAGGATATTGTTGAAAAACAGAACGAGATTGAGATTGCTGAAATTGAGTCAATTAAGTTAATGGATGCAAGAGCCTTGGCTTTGTATAAGGAAGATCCTTCGAAGGTACCGCCTTTGCTCACTGAGTATTGCGAAACACAGGCAAATCAGGTGGTTGAAGAGTGGTGGAAAATGGCATGGCGCCTTGTCGCCAAGTATGATGACGGCTATGTGAACGATCCTGAAAAAATGGCACAGGAAGTTGGATATCCTGACGAATGGTATGGAAAAACCAATTGGGCTAATGGGCCGAAGTCGTATAAAAAACCAGAGAGTGGCGAGGGAGAATTATAACTAACAGAATTCACATTGCTAAGGGCACATTTCTGTACGTTGATACGTATAAATAGTAAAGGAGTCTGTTCTTCTGGCAATGTGTTTTTGTGAACTTTGGTGAAAAAACTGCATGGGAATATGTGGAAAATATGTGTCACCATCATATTCTGTGTCGATAACAGTGAGAACGATGGTATCCACTAGTGGCATGGCCGTTTCATATACTGTTTTTCCGCCAATAATAAAGGCTTTTTCCTGTGCCTGGCATTGCTGTATTGCGTTTTTTAAGCTGGATGCAGTATTGCACCCTGGAATACAGAGCGACTGGTTTCCACTGAGAACCACATTGAAACGGCCTGCAAGTGGTTTGTTTATGGAATCGTAGGTTTTGCGACCCATTATTACGCCATGCCCCATTGTGCTCTTCTTGAAGAAGGACATTTCCTCAGGGATATGCCATGGGATTTGATTGTTTTTCCCGATAATTCGATTTCTGGCCATGGCGGCAATAAGTATTAGTTCCATTGTAATTGTAAGATTTTTCAGGATTTATCAGGATAAAAATGTATTTAATAAGCAGGATTGGTATTTTTCCTGTATTTCAATTATAGTTATTGTAGTGGTAGATTCGTAAAAAAGTCATATGCAGCAACGAAACAGATGGTAGTTTTTTATACGCCATCATTATTATACTTGTTTTATTCTCCTCTTACCGCAACTTTTTGTGATAAGAGTTCAGGAACCCGGAGGCGCTACATGAAGATTACTTGTCCCCATTGTGGGGCGCATGGTGTTGTAGATGATTCTTTTGCAGAGAAAAAACTGCGTTGTCCGCAATGCAATAAGGTCTTTCTTGTTGCCGTGAGTGTTGGTGCGCAACCGGAAACTGGTGATGTGCCTGAACTGCACCAGGAAAGACTGCATGAGTCTGATGAGATCAGCAAGATAGCTGAAGTGAATCTCCAGGAAGAGGAGATTTCCACTATCGAAGATGTAGTTGAGCCAGAGCTTAGTGTAGATATTGACGATGCTGAAGTGGAAGAAGAAAACCTTACGCTTGAAATCAATGAAATTGAGGAAGAGGAAGAAGATTTTGTCTTGGAAATAGAAGAAGACATGGAGCTGGAAGAAGAGCTACCAGTGAGTGTCACTGAAAAAGAAATTGACATTGAAGCTGTTTCTGATCTGGTTTCATGCTCGGCTTGTAAGCAACTGTTTGCCCCAGAATTTCTGGTAGAGGTGGATGCAAAGCTATACTGTGCCCTATGTCAGCCTGAATCCGAAGACGGTCTTGAATTATACGAAAATGGAGATGATGTTGTAGTAAATCAGGAAGATGATTTTCTTGATATTGTCGATGATAATTCTATGGCGAACGAAGAAGATCTTTTTGCTGAAGAAGATCTTCTTGAGTTTATGGATGAGGAAGGTGATAACAAGTTCAAGGAAGAGCAGGTTGCTCTTGAGAAGTGCTCAAGTTGTGGAGAATTACTCCACCCTGATTTCCTGGATACAGTCAATGGTCAACGCTTTTGTGCCTTCTGTGAGCCGAAAGACGAAGACGAATATGAAGAGGCATTGGAACTTGAAATAGTTGACGGTGAGACTGAAAGAGAGACAGGTCTCTTAGGGGGGAACTTTGACGACCTTGAGGTTGACAATGTGGGTCAAATGCCATCGAATTATGAATTGGATGAAGATAATGAAACTGATGCTGAAACTGGAGATTCTGTGAAAGAATCCTGTACACGGTGTGGTGAAAAATTTCACCGTGATTTTATGATGGGAACAGGATCAAATCGTTATTGTGGGGTGTGCCAATCTGATGTTGTTGCAGTTGCAACAGGTTCTGAATCAAATACTGCAACAAGTATGTTCGAAAAAAAAAATGCGGAATCCTGTGAACCAGACACAGATTTCACAGTAGGGGATCTCATCAAAGAGGCTTGGCAGAAAACCAAAGGAGCCAAGGCTGCCATCTGGGGCGGTACAATTGTAATGAATCTGATTCTCTTTGTGATCAGTATTGGTGGTATGTATGCCTTTGAAACACTCTATAAAGGTACAGACTCAACAATCATCATGGGCGGAGCTGCCGCTTTCCAAGTTGCCACCAGTTGGCTTTCGATGATAATGACTGGTGGTCTTATATTAATTGGTGTGCGGCGGGCTTTTGAACAGAGGGTGAGCTGGAAAATGGTTTTTGCAGGATTTTCAAAAGCGCTTTCTATTACAATTGCTGTAATTCTCCAGATTATTCTTGTTTGTATTGGCTTTGTCTTGCTGATTATTCCAGGTATCTATCTTACCGTTGCTTACTGTTTGACTCTGCCTTTGATTATCGACAAAGGAATGGGGCCATGGGAAGCACTAGAAGCATCCCGTAAAGCTGTTCATAAAAAATGGTGGACTGTATTAGGAATGTATTTTGTGATGATGCTACTTTATTTAATATCTATCGTTCCCTTAGGGCTTGGATTGATCTGGACTGTGCCCATGTTTTTTGTGTTAACAGGTGTCCTTTATTTTCGTCTATTTGGGGAAGAATTTGAATATGAGGAAGATGAGTAAGAGGTGAAAATTCACCTGCTTATGCTTCTTTGCGCCGCCCTTGTTTCCGGCTCTTTTCCGGTTGGGGCGGCCATTAGTCACGATCTTGATCCTGCTGTACTCACCTTAATTCGTTTTGCTCTTGCAAGTGTTCTTTTTGCACCTCTGATCTGGTATCGCTATACATTAAAAATTTCTTTGAAATCATTTGCTCGCTATGGTCTTATTTCGGCAGCACTGGTGGTTTTTTTCTGGTGTATGTTCTATTCGCTTCGTTACACCAGTGCCTTGAACACCAGTGCAATTTTTACTATCGTTCCTGGATTGGCAGGTATCTATGCCATGTTGTTGAACAAGGAACGTCTTGGCAAATCTCGTTTGATTGCCTTGTTTCTGGGACTTGTTGGGGCGCTGTGGATACTGTTTAAAGGGGATATTGACCTGCTTGCAACATTTTCATGGAATAGGGGCGATGGTGTGTTTTTTGTGGGATGTTTATTTATGGGGTTGTATACTCCGTTGGTTCGCCTGCTACATCGTGGAGAGCCAATGTTGTTAATGGCTTTCTGGGTAATGGTGACAGGAGCAGTTTGGCTTTTTCTTCTGGCAGGATCTCAATTACCGTTTATTGAATGGTCAACAATTTCTGTAAATGTATGGGTAGGTATTGCTTACCTTGCACTTTTTTCCACAATAGTGACGTTTTTTCTTACTCAGTATGCCATCCTATATCTTGGCCCTACAAGAGTTATGGCGTATTCGTATCTGTATCCGGCGTTTGTTCTGGTTCTTAATCCATTTTTCGGGGGTTCATGGCCAGGTATTGCAATACTGCCGGGAATTGTGATTGTAATTGTTGCTATGATTGTTGTACAGCGAATGGAAGTTGTGCATTGTTAAAAATATTTGCATATTTTGAAAAAAGAGTTCGGTTTTTTTATTTTGAGCATATACTATTTTGACGTAAGTGTTGTGAATATCAAAATAGATTTTTAAAAACGTTAATACAACAGGAGAACAATATGTTACGTAAATTGTTGCCACAAAGTGTCAAGGCCAGATTGCTTGGTTTGATCGGTGTTGCACTCAGTGCTTTGATTGCAACACAGTGATTTTAACAGCTGTTGAGCGCAAAAACACGTTTATACAAGCACAAGAATTGCGGCTTGAAGCACGGCTTAATGGAGGTAGATATTCGGCTAGCACCCCATCTTCGTTCGATCCGGATTGCTCACATATGAACAAATATAGTTGACAAGCCGGATCAAACGAACCTAGGAGGCTGTCCGACAATGCCCTTTCGCCCAAACTCTTCAGAATTGTCTAAAAATAATGCTCGGAATATCACACATATGCCTGCGCTTATTTTTAGAAAATTCTTCGACTTTGAACGAAATGCCTATTCTCGGACAGCCTCCTAGGGCACTATCCAAATATTTACTATTTATCTTTCAAAGGAGTATAGTTATGAATGTAGACTGGATGTATTTCCGAAAGGGCTGAATGTCCTGTACAAAAGCTCAAGAGGCTCTTGAGAAGGCAAATGTGG
>JAOZTO010000164.1 GCA_029942265.1 Desulfocapsa sp. | reverse complement strand
CGAAGATGGGGTGCTAGCCGAATATTTACCATTTTAACAGGTGTCTTCTTATAATATCAAGAGCCGTTTGTGCTACCAGATGTTGTATCTCGTATCGGTTTCCAGAGAAGAGAAAGTGGTGCGCATCTGTTCTGTCTTTGTCAGAAATCCCTATAAAAATAGTTCCGACAGGCTTTTCTTCGCTACCGCCGCCAGGGCCTGCAATACCTGTTATGGAAATTGAAATATCTGCCTTGCTCTGCACACGTATTCCGTGTGCCATTGCCATGGCAACTTCGGAACTTACTGCCCCGTGTTGCTCAAGCAATTGTTCGCTTACGCCAAGATAAGAAATTTTCATGGAGTTGGCATAGGATGTTACTCCACCAAGAAAATATTCAGAACTGCCCGGAACAGATGTTATCAAATGGCTGATCAGGCCACCTGTACAGGATTCTGCAATGGAGAGTTGCAAACCTTTTTTATGTAACAGCTCCCCAACAACGGAAGGCATACTATCATGATCTTTTCCATAAATATACAGCCCTAGCTTTTCAGAAATACGTTTATAACTACTCTCTGCAAGTTTTTTACTAAGAGCACTATTAGCAGCTCGAATGGTTAAGCTGAGATGTACATCAGGGAAAACAGGGTAATAGCCAATATCCACATGCTCATCGAGGGCAAGAGAGGCAATGTCAGCGTTGATATCGCTCTCGGTTTTACCAAAAATTTTATAAACATGCTGGGTAGAACTTAGTTGCCTTCCTTGGTACCAGGTAGCGAGTCGTGGTAGTACCTGTTCAACCAGAAGAACTCGCATCTGATGTGGAATGCCTGGAAGAAAAAAGATCGGTTTGTCATTGTGAATAAGTTGAAATCCTGCCATTCGTGTTTTAGGGCTTAATGTTTCCGCACCTTCTGGAAGCCATGCAAGTTTTTCAAGCGAGCTTGCAGGCTGGTCTGTATTTGATTCCAGATGTTGTCGTATGAGTGATAAGATCTCCAGATTGGGCATGGTGGGGCGGTTGAGAGCTTCAGAAACTGCCTCTGTTGTAAGATCATCATCTGTGGGGCCAAGACCGCCAGTGACTATGACAAAATCAACCCGACCAAGGGCACGATTGAGAGCTTCGCCAATAAGTTCAGGCGTATCACCTATCGTGTGCATGGCGTAAATATCATACCCTGCTTCAAAGAGATGATGCGCCGCAAATCCACTAGTGGTATTAGGGATTCTCCCTGACGTAAGTTCATTTCCAATGGCGATAATTTCTCCAAGCATACTATTTCTCCACCACGTACTTACCTTGCACAATCCCATCGTTAATATATTCAAGCTTGATTGGGATGATTTTCCCCATAAGAGAGTCTGCTCCATCAAAAACAATTGGGATGTAGTTGTCCGTAAAGCCGCTGAGCATACCATTACCATGGGGCTTATGCTCTACAAGTACAGGGCGAGATGTGTTAATAAAGCGTGAATAAAACGCATGTTGTTTCTCTTTTGCAAGCTCACGCAATTCTGATACTCTTTTCTGACTCACGGCTTTGGGTACTTGATCTGTAAAGGTTGCGGCAGGTGTTTTAGGGCGTTTTGAGTAAGGAAAAACGTGGAAATAACTAGCATCAATTTCTTGAAGAAGATTTTTGGATTGTAAAAACTCTTCCTCACCTTCGCCCGGAAACCCGGCAAGAATATCAATGCCTATTGCGGCATCTGGAAACGCATCTATACATTTATGAATAATAGTGCGAAAAGTTTCTCTGTCGTATCCCCTGTGCATACGTTTGAGGATAGTGTCATCACCACTTTGAAGTGGGATGTGGAAATGGGGCATAAAGTTTGCGCATGACTGCATTGCATCAAGGAGTGTGTCAGTTATTTCCAATGGTTCGATGGAACTGAGTCTAAATCGAATGTCGGGGTGTGCTGTGCACATTGCAACCATGAGCGATGCAATATCAAATTTTTCGTGCAAGTCTTTGCCATACATGCCAACGTGAATACCTGTGACTACAATTTCCCTGTGTCCAGCTTTTTCAAAACGTGCAGTTTGCGCAAGCACGTCTTGTATTGGTACGCTGCGACTTGGTCCCCGAGTATATGGCACAATACAGTAGGTACAAAAGTTTTCACAACCGTCCTGGACACGGATATATGCTCTGGTACGGTCACCGAAACGTTGTATAGGAAGGTCGCACACTTCGTTTTTATTTAAGATGCGTCCCATAATCATGGCGAGATCGGAGGATGTTTCACGTAATGCGGCTTCAACAAGGAGATGTTTATTGCCATTTCCAACAATAGTGACAGGGCTTTCAACCATTTCGGCAAGTTCGTTGGCAGCCATCTGTGCGTAACAGCCGGTGATAACAACTTCGGCATCAGGATGACGACGTATCAGCCTGCGAATTGTCTGGCGAGATTGAGCACCAGCTTTAGCAGTGACTGTACAGGTGTTAATAACAATAATATCAGCGTTTTCTCCAGCTTTGGCAACTGTACAACCAGATTCCTGAAAAGCACAAAGAAAAGCAGCAGACTCGTATTGATTTACTTTGCAACCAAGTGTGTTGATAAGGACTTTTTTCTTCACTGAATCTCACCACTGCCAATCACCAGCCCCTGATCGTAGATCACGGCAAACTGCCCAGGAGTAACGGCTCGCTGTTTTTCTGTAAACACAATTGCATAACGGTTTTCTGAAATCTGTTTGATTTGTGCATTTTGTCCCTGGTGACCATAACGGATACGAACCTGATACTCACGACCTTCCATGGGGATATTGTCACATGTCCAGAAGAGATCGTCAACAACGATCTTATCTTGATAAAGTTCATGGTTTTCACCTACAATAACCAGATTGTTCGCAGGATCTATACTAATCACATAAAGAGGCGTTGCAGCAGCGATGCCAAGCCCTTTGCGTTGACCGATGGTGTAGTTATGTATCCCATTGTGTTGCCCCAAAACTTGCCCTTTTGAACTGACAATATCACCAGTGATAGCCACGTTATCCGTCTGTGTTTCGAGAAATTCACCGACAGATTCGTCACCAAGAAAACAGATATCCTGACTTTCCTGCCCACGAAAATTACTGAATCCTTGTTTCTCAACAAAGTCATACACGGCAGATTTTGTCATTTCTCCCAATGGAAATTTCACCCTGGCAAGTTGGCTTTGGGTAAGCCGTGCAAGAAAATATGATTGATCTTTGCGTAGATCTTTGCCCTGTTTCAGAAAAAAACAGCCATTATCTTCAATGAGATTGACATAATGCCCAGTGGCGATATGTTCTATACCATAATCGACAATTGCATTCATAAACAGGCCAAATTTAATTTCACGATTACAGATCATACAGGGATTGGGAGTACGTCCATTTTTGTAGGAATTAGAAAAATAGTTCAATACTTTTTCCTCAAAATAGCTTTTCATGTCAATAATATGTAAAGGAATTCCACATTGTTTGGCAACTGCTGACACCTGGGCAATCTGATCAGAAAGATCAGGTTGAGCCAATTGCATAAAAAAACCGTGAACAGTAAATTTTTTTTGCAACAGTAATGCACAGGCAGTGGAGTCTACACCTCCACTCATGGCAATTCCGATTTGTGTTTTTCCCACTTGATTTCTTGATTTACAATGAGGTTTAAAGTATGGAACTGTACAGTTATTGTCGAACAAGCCGTTAGAACCCTTTAATAGAACCTTAATAATAGTGTAAAATGAACAAAAATGAAAGAAGCAAAAAGGTGAGTCCTGTCATTCCTGAACTCCTTGCCCCAGCCGGAAATTTTGAAAAAATGCGTACTGCAATCCATTACGGTGCAGATGCGGTGTATATGGGAGGGAAACAATTCAGTCTACGTGCCAGAGCCGGGAATTTCGATGATGAAACAATGGCTGAGGCTGTGCGCTACGCCCATACTCATAACGTGAAAGTGTATATAACCATAAACATTTTTGCCCACAATCGTGATTTCGCAGGACTGGATGACTACCTGTTTCAGTTACAGAAAGCAGATGTGGACGGTTTAATTATTTCAGACCCAGGTATTCTGGGGTGCGCTGTACATTGTGTACCAGAGATCCCTATTCATCTATCTACTCAGGCAAACGTCAGTAATGCCCAGGCTGCTGCATTCTGGTTCGAACAGGGGGTTAGTCGCCTTAATCTTGCCCGGGAGCTATCCCTTGAAGAAATTCAGGAAGTACGAAGACAAAATTCAAAGGAACTGGAAATATTTGTTCATGGCGCTCTTTGTATCTCCTATTCTGGCCGATGTATGCTTTCCAATTATATGACAGGTAGAGATGCCAATCAGGGAGCTTGCGCTCATCCTTGCAGATACAGTTATAAATTAGTTGAGGAGAAACGACCCGATGAATATTTTCCTGTGGAAGAAGATGAACGTGGCACATATATCTTTAATTCCAAGGATCTCTGTCTTTTAGAGGGTTTACCTGAACTTGTGGCAAGTGGAGTAAACTCACTAAAAATTGAAGGACGAATGAAGTCCATATTCTACGTGGGTGGTGTGACACGTATTTATCGTGCAGCTCTCGATTATCTGAAAAGTCTTCCGGTGGAAGCGTGGGAAAGACCTGAAGATATTGTCCTTCCAGCTGAGTTTGGCAGGGAAATTGTTAAAACAGGGACTCGCGGTGTTAGTGAAAACTTTTTCAAACAGGCACCGGGTAGCAGTGAAATGCTTTACAACACTTCACGGGTTCCCATGGAAGTAGAACCGGTTGCCGTTATAAGAAAAGAGGGGAGTGTACCACTGGTTGAGGCACGAAATGTTCTGGAAACAGGTGATCAAATTGAGTATATGTTGCCTGGAATCGAATACGAAGCCTGCACAGTAACTGCAATGAAAACTGAAAAAGGTGAAGAGATACAGCGTGCTAATCCCGGTAATATTGTGCTACTGTGTACGGAACCTGCATTGAAGCATACACAATTAAACGGTATTTTACGGCGTAATATAAAATAAATATGTGAGATACCTTCATTTCTTGACTGTCTTTACTAGCAGCTGCCCTCCTACCAGAATAGCGCCGACCAGTGATCCAACAAGCATATCGGCAAGTAAGGATGGCATACCAGCTACTGCCTTATGTAAGATGTCGATATTGTGTGTAAACATCCCACCACCAACCAGTAGCATTGCAATTGTTCCGACAATTCCGAGGATGCGGATTACCTTTGGCAATGCGGCGACAAGCAGTTTTCCGGTTCCAGCTAATAAGCTCGCCCTTGTTCCTTGTGTCTGTTTTGATCGTTCAATAAGAAAGAAACCGACGTCATCCATGCGAACGAGCAAGGCAACCAGGCCGTAGACACCGATAGTGGCAATCGTGGCAATCACAATAACGACAATTATCTGCATAATCAGCGGCTGATCCAACACTGTACCCAGTGCTATCATGATAATTTCGATGGAGAGAATAAAGTCGGTACGAACCGCAGATTTAATTTTTGTTTTTTCAATTTTAAGGAGTTCTGCTTCGTCACTGACCGTTTCAGCCGCGGGTTTCTCGTGAGATGCGTGGCTGAAAAATGTGTGGTAAATCTTTTCAACTGCTTCATAGCTGAGATATGCACCACCGAACAGAAGTATAGGAACAACGAGCCAGGGGGCATATGCGCTCATGAGAAAAGTGAGTGGAAGGATTATTAGTTTGTTAATAAAAGATCCTTTGGTAATCGCCCAAAGCACAGGCAATTCACGTGTTGCCCGAAATCCTGTCGCCTTTTCTGCATTTACTGCAAGATCATCACCTAGTATAGCAGCGGTTTTTTTTGCAGCCACCTTGCTCATTATTGCAGCATCATCAAGAAGTATGGCTATATCATCGAGTACGGCAAAAATCCCACCAGTCATTGTACGTTCCTTCTGTTTATGTTGAGGTCAAAAATGGCGACTTAGCCACGAAAAACTGCGTGTTTATCCTTGTTTTCCTTTCTCTGTTACTGTGGGTGCCTGCCATATTCGATACTGTATTTCGAATCCTTTCGGTGCATAGATAACAATTGGCAACCTGCTGTTATATC
>JAOZTO010000163.1 GCA_029942265.1 Desulfocapsa sp. | reverse complement strand
CTTCGTTACTGCAAATTTTTCTTTTTTAGTTCCTTGTAATTGTGTATAATTATTTTTACTTGAAATCATCTTATGTGATCTCTTTACTGTGGTTGTGGAGGAACAACTTATGAAAAATATAGAATTACGATCAGCACTTATCAAATCTGGTATCATTGTAATACTTTGTGTCTTTTTTATCTATGCCTTTGCCGCCGATGATTCTGGTGGTGTTACAGGAACCATCGGCTCAATTTTTTCTGGTATCCTTTTTGTTGTCGGTCTTTTGTTTGCTATTATTGTCAGTATCGCTGTTATGTTTGGTATCTATTTTGGAATTCTGTACATGTACGACAAGAAACACTGTTCAGACACTTACGCTGAATTCAAAACCAAACTTATGGATACCTCAAAGGCTATGGGGTGCAAGTGTCCTATAAAGCATTCTTCTACAAAAACAGATGCCTCCTCTTCAAAACAGGTGGATCTGACTCCCCTTCTCGACAATCATGAAAAACTGGATAGCCAGCTTAATACGATTCAAAGCACTATTAATTCCCTAGAACAGACATTCACTGGGTTTACTGCCGCACTTGCCAGTTCTACAGAAAAAATCAACAGTCTTGATGCAAAAGTTCAACAGACAGAAGAAACACTTGCTGAAAAAGCAAATACTGCTTCCGTTAACGATCTCACACAAAAAATTGCTGTTGATATTACCACTCTTCAAAGTTCTATAAAACCGCTGGATACTAAACTTACAGAACTTGAAAAAACCCTCTCTGATTTTTCCGGCAAAGAAAATAATTCTGAACTCCAGGAACAGCTACATAACTCAATTGATGGTATCAAAAAAGAACTTGCTGACATGAAAAAATCCATCAAGGACATTTCTGTTAAATCGGTTACGGTTTCCACTGAACCAAACGATACCGATCACAGGCTTCTTTCGTATTTCACAAAGAAAGCTGACGAAAAAAAGTTTGTTAAACTTGTGACAGATGCTATAGCTAAGGGAATGACTTACGCCCAGGTTGACGAGTATCTGAATGACTCCTTATCCAAAGAAGCGTCAGATGTTATTGCAGACCACCCATCACTCACCAAAGACTATATCAGAATTTGTCGACAAGCCAGCTAACCCTGTCCTCTGCCTTGTATTTGAATATGCGCCTCATGAAATATTTTTCATGAGGCGCTTTTTTTCTACATGTTATAGGAACAAAATAGCCCCCTCGTTATGGATAGAGTCGCCATAAAAACTTCCCTGCGTATTTCCATTATCTACCTCACTGTGGCAGGAACCGGTCTGCTGTTGCATTCTTTGTCCCACATGTTTTTAAACACTCCTGATGATATTAGCTATACACATTACATTCAGGATTGTACCTTTCTCCTGTTCACGGCAATCATCCTTTTTGTTCTGATATTTCAGTTTAGCAAGAAACACAATCAACTCAAAAAACAGGCTCTTCACAACGAGCTTCGTTACCGATCGCTCTTTGACAATATGCGTGAAGGTGCCTGTGTATATCGTCCCATAAATCAGGGACAGGATTTTGTAGTTATTGATATCAATGAAAAAGGTCAGAAAATAAATCAAACCAACAGGCAGCAAATCATAGGACAAAAACTTAGTTCACTACCTCATGATGATAAAAATTCTAAAATCCTTGACGTTATCAAACGTGTATACAAAAGCGGAAAGCCAGAACAGTACCATTCCTTTCAATATCAAGATCAGCAGTTACAAAAATGGCGCAACTTTTATATCTTTTGTCTGGATACCCAAGAAGTGGTTGCTGTGTACGATGATATAACAGATAAAAAACGACTTGAAGAACAGCTAAAACGATCCGAGCAATACCACACCTTACAAAACAGCATTATTACCCGTTTTTTGACAAATAGTGATGATTCCATATATCAGGAAATACTAAAAGTTCTTGCTACTAATCTGCACTGTAGCTATGCGCTTCTTGGTATCACCACTCATACAAATACCCTTTCATGTACCAGCATATCTAATACTGCCAACAGTTTTGATACTGTAACCAGTAGAGCAATTGTTACAATGGAAGATCTCCCTGATCATACAGTGCAAACAGTTATAAACAAGGGTGAAACACTTCTTGGAAATTCACAATCCCTATCCCCTGAAAAACATCAGAATCTTTCTAACAGCATCCTGCTTCCCGTTCAACAACAGAATAAAACCATCGCTTTACTCTGTCTTGGAAACAAGGATACTCCCTTCACTCCTAATGACACAACGCTGCTGGAAAATATATGTTGTTACATTGCTCCAATCCTTCAAACACAGCTCCACACCCAGGATCTGAAAAAACGTCATTTTGCAGCAAATACAGAGCTAATTAAAAGCGAAGCAAGCCTGAAAAAAGCTGAGAAGATCGCAGGACTTGGACACTGGGAGCATGACATCATCAATGACACCCTTACCTGGTCTGAAGAGGTGTATAGAATTTGTTCCCTTGATCCCAAAACATTCCGACCAAGTATTAAGAACCTGTTTTCTCTGATTCACCCTGATGACCGAGAGATGGTCAACCAGGCATATTCACAGGCGGTTGAAAAAAAGCAGAATTATAATATCACCCATCGATTTATATTGAAAAACGGTGACATAAAACATGTTCAAGAACGCTGCGTTTTCACATATGACAACGACGGTACAGCCATCCGTTCCCTAGGCACTGCACTGGATATAAGTGGTCAAATAGAGGCGAAGGAAGAGTATAAAAGACTTGCCACAGCTATAGAACACACGGTTGATGTAATTGTCATCACTGATGCAATGGGAATTATCCAATATGTAAACCCTGCTTTTGAACATATTACCGGATACGCCAAACAAGAGGCCATTGGCCAAAACCCTCGCATACTGCAAAGTGGTCACCATTCACCAGCTTTTTACCGTAATTTATGGAATACCATTACTAATGGTAACGTGTGGCATGGGAATTTCACAAACAAAACAAAAACAGGTAAATGTTTCACAGAAGAAACAAGCATAACTCCCATTAAAGACAAAGACGGAAAGATAATCAGCTTTGTGGCCGTAAAGCATGACATTTCACGAGAACTTGAAATGGAACAACAGTTACGACAAGCTGCAAAAATGGAGTCTATAGGTACACTTGCAGGAGGCATTGCCCATGATTTCAACAATATTCTTGGTGCAATTCTTGGCTACACCCGAATGGCAATGAATGAGTTGTCTGAAAAAAGTCAAGCCTATCAGGATCTAACCCATGCCATCCAATCTGGTGACAGGGCAGTGGAATTAATAAGACAGATCCTTCTTTTCAGTCGTCACCAGGAACAGGGCTTTATTCCGATTCAGATACAGGTTCCAGTCGCCGAATCACTAAAAATGTTGCGTGCTTCTCTATCAGCATCTATTGTTGTCGAGGCAAATATTTGTAGTGATTGCCCTGCTGTGATGGCTAGCCCAAGCCAGATACATCAAATAGTAATGAATCTCTGCACAAATGCCAAACAGGCCATGCTTGCAGAAGGTGGTACTCTCAGTGTTACTCTATCCACAGTAGAAAAAAGTGACACAAATGCAAGCCATCCAGACATTATGCCGGGCAGGTATGTGCAACTTGTAGTGAATGACACAGGATCGGGTATCAAAGAAAAGCATCTGTCCCAAATTTTTGATCCTTTTTTCACCACAAAAGGGCTGCAAGAAGGGACAGGACTTGGACTAGCTGTTACTCATGGGATTGTCAAAAGCCATAATGGTTTCATCAATGTTGAAAGTCTTTTAAATAGAGGAACAACATTTACAATCCTCCTTCCTGTTGCAGGTATTGAAGACACAATGCGACCGCAACAGGATAAAACAGCTCCCCTCGACGGAACAGAACATATTCTTATTGTTGACGATGAACATAATATTCGTTCCCTACATAAAAGAATGCTCCTGAAAGCAGGCTATCAAGTGACTTCATTTTCATGCAGTGTTGAAGCTCTCAGTTCTTTTCAGGACAGCCCTTATTTGTATGACCTTGTGCTCACAGATATGAACATGCCCATAATGAACGGATTGGAATTAACCAAACGATTACTGTCTGTGCGCCCCAATCTGCCTATTATTTTATGTACAGGAGACACCACACTTATTAGCAAACAGCAATCCCGTGACCATGGAATACGTTCGCTCTTGTACAAGCCAACATCCCCTATTGTTGTGGAAAAAACCATTCGCAACATACTAGATTAACACAACACATATAAAAAGAACTACGAATCATATGTTGACAATCAGACAAATAAAATTTTTCATTTCATTCCTACTATTAGGAGGGACAGGGGTTCTTCTTTTATTATATTCCCCCACATTGCCGACAGGGAAAGAACTCAAACAACAAACCTTCACACTGATTTCAGATATACGAGCCGCCAAAAAACAGGAAGTTATTAACCACTTTGAAACCATTCAGAAGCAGGCACAAGCCATCGCTACAGATCAACAGATGTTGGAACTGTTCTCACAAATAGAGCAGCAACCGTACAATCATGATATCGAATTTGAAATCGACAAACAATATGTCACACGATATTCAAATTTTTACGATATTCTGTTTGTTAATCCCTCAGGCTTAATCTTTCATTCAGTCAAAAAGGAAACAGATTTCCGGGCAAACATCTTCGTATCCGAAGCAGCGAACAAAAACCTTGCAAAAACTTTGCGCAATTCTGGAACAGATGGGTTTGTTGAATATGAATATTACCCGCCCTCCGCTGAGGCAGCAGCATTTTTTGTGGTACGTATTAAGCGACAAGACAACCATATGGGATGGTTTGTTCTCCAATGTGAAACCAACAGGCTCAACACAATTTTAAGCGATAGAAAAGAACTGGGACGAACCGGAGAAATCTACCTTGTAAATAGTGACAAGCTCATGCTGACAGAATCACGATTTATGGGAGACAGCACTATATTAAGACAAAAAGTTGACACCATTGCTGTCAAAGAAGCTTTACTATCCAAGGAAGATACTAAAATCATTCACGACTACAGAGGAGTCAATGTATTTAGTTCTTATGAGTCATTTGAACTGTTCGGTGCATCATGGATTATTATCGTTGAAATTGATGAAGACGAAGTTATAAGTGAATACTATAAACAGCATCAAGACTATTTTGTGCAAGAGTTTATCGCATACTTGACAACTCAAGACAGGACATCGAAGCCTCTTTTGAGTACAGAAGGATTCACAAGAAAAAATGTAGCAATGAACGAATTTGCCAAAGCCGAGTTTCCTTTTTATCTAGCAACTGAAGGTGTCTCCACATGTACGGCCATCACTATTTCTTATCCCGAACGATTTGGGAATATGGTTCACATTTCTCCCACAGATGAAATTTACATCGATAATTCTCTTACAAAATATTTTCTAAAAACACATTATCATAATTTTATCAGTGAACTCCTTGAGAAAATAACCTATTTTGATATTTATCCCTATGAACTCAGAAAAATACAATTCGTCATTACTGCAATTCATACCGACAGTATAGAAAAAGCCATCGACGGGATACTTGAGCATAACGTCACCCTTGCCAACATCAAATTTATGTATAATCCACATGCCCAAAATGCTTCACTTCTTCTTGCTCCCCCACAATTCAATACCGCCGTTGTGTGGAATGGAAAAGAGACTACTACAGAGTATGCTAACCAAACTGAAAGCCTTGAAAGCATACTCAAAAAAATCATTCACTATGATGTTTAAGGATTGCCTATGACACGCATTCTAATCGTTGACGATGATACTGTCCTCTGTTCCATGCTTGAAAAACAGTTGGGACGGACAGGCTATGAAACTGAATCCACAAACACACTGAAACAGGGACTGGATCTTGCGAGAAAAGGCGGCTGGGATGTTGTTCTTCTTGACGTGCAGATGCCTGATGGTAACGGCCTTGAATATCTTCCTAAATTTACAAAAACATCTTCCTATCCAGAAGTCATCATTATAACAGGACACGGTGCAGCCGATGGTGCTGAAAAGGCAATTCTTGGTGGCGCAT
>JAOZTO010000162.1 GCA_029942265.1 Desulfocapsa sp. | reverse complement strand
CAAACATTTACAGTTCAGTGGTTGAGCCTATTTTTGCCCCAACCCGAATGTTTACGTTTATCAAATATTGATAAAGTTTAGTAGAAATTTAGAAATATTTGAAAAGCTTTCTTGAGATATCCCCTTGAAAACAGTAATGTCTTTTGAAACTGCTTGAGAATGAACTCTCGTCCAAAATCTATTGACTTTGAATGAAATGCGTATTCTCAGAAAAACTCCTAGAAAATATAGTAGTGTAACTCGAATATAATAGAAAATGCAATGAAAATTGCACTGTTGTTTTTGAAATAACCTTCACTTTCACCGTGTTAGCCTGATCCTTTTTTAAGGACAGATGTTTGACACCTTGTATATCTGTATGCTAAAAAAAATATTTCTGTCCTTTGTGGTATTGATAATACTTGTAATTATAACATGTTGTGCAGCATTTTATTATTATGTTGTGTTGCATCCCGGTGAAGAACTTGCCGCTGAAAATATTCAATCTATTTTGGGCAAAGAAAGCCCTGTATTATACAGTGACGGAATCACCCCACTAGGTGTTTTTTTTGATGATGCTCATAGGCAATATGTTACCTGGGATCAAATTCCCCAAACATTTGTAAATGCACTCGTTGCTTCAGAAGATAATCGATTTTTTAAACATTATGGATTTGATGCTGTCTCAATTGTTCGAGCTGCTATGGAAAACTATAAGGCAGGTCGAGTTGTTCAAGGGGGAAGTACACTTACCCAGCAAACAGCTAAGAATCTTTTTAAACGTTCTGGACGATCCTATGAAGCAAAACTGAAGGAGCTGTTATATGCACTGCGCCTAGAACAGCACTATTCCAAGGAACAGATTCTAGAATTTTATTCCAATCAATTTTATGTTCGTGGTAACGGTCATGGACTTGGTGTAGCCGCTCGGTACTATTTTGATAAAGATGTTGAGGAGTTGTCGCTTTTAGAAAGTATTTTCATTGCAGGAAGCGTCAAACGGCCAAATTATTACAACCCATTTAATCGCACATCTGAAAAAGCAAAGTCTGAAGTTCGTGAAAGGATAAAAATTCGGATGGCATATGTTCTGCAACAGATGAATCGATTAGGGTTGGTCAGTGGTATCGAATATGAAAAGGCAAAGAATGCCGAAATTATTTTCACTGAAGGACAGGTAGGGTATGCTCTGGATTATGTGATGGAAATGGTTAAAGAAGCTGTTGCCAGTAAAGAAGTGCAGGATGCCCTTGAAGAGAATGGCATCTCCAATCTTGCCACAGCAGGATTGCGTGTAATAACAAGTGTTAATAAAGGTTTACAGGAGAATACACTGTATGCACTTCGCCGAGAACTTTCTCGTCTTGATGTTCGGTTACGTGGTTATGACCGGGATGAGGTTCAGGAAGAGATACGAAAAATAAACTATCGAGGTGATCAGGAAGTCAAAATTGGCAGTTTTGTCTTTGGTGAAATTGTTGATATCAGTTTGAGTGGGAAGAAAAAAAATACTGTACAATTTAGAGTCAAACTAGACGGTGAATTAGGGGAAGGATTTATTGATAAAAAGGGTCTTGACCGAATGTTGACAGCATTTGCCAAATGGAATGGAAATCGCTGGAGCGAGGTTACCAGAAAAGATTTCCCACTTCTTACTAAACAGTTAAAACAGGGCGATCGTGTTTGGGTTAGTGTGAATACCATTGATGAAAACGGGAAAATTGTTCTTGATCTGGAACGATTCCCTCTTGTACAAGGGGGAGCAATTGTGATGCAAAATGGCATGGTACGAGCCATGGCAGGAGGTGTGGAGAATAGATTTTTCAACAGGGCAGTGGCTGCAAAAAGAACTATGGGATCAGCATTTAAGCCATATATTTTTGCTGCAGCTCTGCAGCTTGGGTGGAACAGTGCTGATCTTTTGACGAACAGTCGTAATGTTTTTGATTTCCAGGGACAGGCATATTTCCCACGGCCGGATCACAAAATAACGACTGAAAAAGTATCCATGAGTTGGGCGGGAGTTCGTTCTGAAAATCTGGCATCTGTATGGTTGTTGTATCATCTTACCGATCATTTATCTGTCGGTGAATTTAAAGAGGTAGTCGAACATGTTGGATTGGCACCCAGATTTCGTGATGGAAAAGAAGAACCATCGACACTCTACAGAAAACGAATTCGTGATACATATGGAATTGTTGTAAATCGACAAATGCTCAATGAAGCGGCGTTTAACCTTGCAGTGCAAAATCTTGAAACCGATTTTATTTTTGAAGACTTAATTGCCGAATATAGCAATCTTCAAAACCTTCAATATGGTAAGCATTTTGATCAATATCGTAATGATATTGACACAGCCTTGGATGATAATAAAATCAAAGATTCACAACGAAAAGAACTACATTTGCGTAAAAATCTTCTGAACACAAGCTATCTTGCCCTTATTTTACGGCAGCAACAATTTTTTAATTATAGGGATTCCTTGTCCCATATTGTCACGGATTCTTTTGATATAGGTAACTCTGAGTCCGATACAGCACTATATTACGATAATGTTTCTCAACGTTATGTTTTTCTGGCAACGGACAACCGCAGAAAAGAAATATCACTTGTCGACACGTCACGACTGAAAAAATATCTTGCTAGCGAGAGTACTGATAGCCGAAATCAATTTTGGGAGAAGATTCTCTTGGACGGCATTCTAACATCACGGGCATTTAGTCTTGTTCAAGATCAGGTAAAATTGGAATCTCAACGTTTATCAGCACATTCGCCATATAGTCTTGATGTACTTTCAGGTGTTCGCGATTTTCGAGTCCTAGTTGGGCTCAAATATTTAATTGCGTATGGACAAGAAATGGGGATTAGTAGCCATCTCGCTCCTGTTCTTTCTTTTCCGCTTGGATCTAACGTGGTGACACTTCTGGAAATGGTGCGCATGTATGAATCCCTAGTCACCGGTAGCGCATATCTTATAGCTGCAGACACTCCGCTGAATAGGGATCTTCTGACAATTATTGATCGTATTGAAACCATTGAAGGAGATGTGCTATATCGTACCAAAGTAAAAAAGACTGAGTTGCTTGCACCAGAACCACGTCTTGCACTAAATCATATTATGGAAAATACCGTAACATTTGGCACAGGGAGATATGCAAAGAAACATGCTCGGTTACCTGTGCAAGAAGGAGAAAATGGTAAAGATTCAGATGCATCGAATCTTGAAATTCCTTTATTTGGTAAAACTGGGACAGCAAACAATTATACGAACGCATCTTTTTTTGGGTATTTACCAGGAATATCAACTGGTGGAACTGGGATGGTCGCTGATAATGGTTACGCAGTCGGTGTTTATGTCGGCTTTGATAATAACAAGACTATGCGTAGAAAGAGTACACGTATTACAGGGTCGTCTGGAGCTCTTCCTGCATGGACTCAAATCGTCAATACAATATTGCGTCAAGATTCATACGTTAAGAAATTAGATCCAGTTGACTTGTCGTTTTATGGACTTGGTTTACTGCACGATGAAATTGGGCAGGTTAATCTTGCTGTTGTCAAAGAAAATGGGGGACAATTAAAGAACCCGTTGATAGAAGTCGATGAGAGGAACAGATCTCAACCGTCCATTATGACTTTTGGGATTATTTCTAAAAATGGTAAATTCAGAATGAAAAGAAGCTATAAGCCGTTTTGGGGCGATAGAGATGCTTTTAGTGAAGCAGATTTGTAGCGTTCTAAGTAACATATATTGTGTTATATAACGTGCTGTGATATAAGGATAATAGTAAGTGCTCCCTGAACACCACCCTGCACGATCTCGAAGTACCCGATATACTAACATACATGTATTATCGCGCACTTCGAGATCGCACATGGTGGCGTCCCTGAAACACTTACAGGGACTGGAGTTTGATAAAGCAAGGTGCGGTTAATTGGAAGCTTACGAATAATAGGTGACTGTTCAGAAAATATTTGGCCAGCACCCCATCTTCTCCCACTTGGACAGTTACAGTTCGGGGGTATGCCAATTACCGGGTACTCGTTGAATAGTTACAATAATAGCTTTTAAACTCGTAAGAAATCGGGTTGATTTCAAACAGGATCAACCACTGAATTATAACTATTATTCTAATACTGGTGTAAATGTGCCAGTACAAGGGACTAACTGAAAGGCGGGCTGAAAACATCATGCATACTCGAAACATCACAATAAGCACAGTTATCTGTTGTTCCCTTTTATTATCTGGTTGTCTTTACGATAAGAATAGGATCAAGACGCCAGGTACGACAACAGCATCTCCTAAAACGCTTGAAACAACAGAAAACCAGGCATCGATACCTAAAAGTATTATTCAGCCACAACCTGTTGGGATGGATGGCGATCAAGCATATTATGTTGATGGTCAGGAACAAAATTTACCAGAGTTTATGGAGAGAAGTCAGATTCTTCCTGATATGCAATACGTGAAGGATCGGATTTTTGAGTATGGCAGGAAACTAGATCGCTGGAAAGAGCTTGATGATCAGGCTGTTGTTGCTGATCTTGACGAAGAAGCATCAGAGGAGATGGTTCGTTGTTTCAGGGATCTACAAAAGGTTCTAAATGGATACAATAGAATTCATGAAGTACTATTGCGGCAGGATTATAATGGATCGGTAACAGAAATAACAGGAATCGAGGTTTTGGGTTTAGGGGAACAGGACATTACTTTTCTTGAATCTAGCTGTGGAAGACTTTTGAAAAATGATGGTGAGAAAGGAACCGGATGGGCACAACGTGATTCCAGTGCTGATCTTCCTCAGATTGAGACGTTGATTGAGCGTTATGCAGGAAGCAATGAATATGAAGAAATAATTCAGGTTTGGCAGCAGATACCGCAGCATCAACTTGATAGAGTGCATCTGGATACTCGTATCTCATATGGTAACGCACTTATGGCTGATCACCAGGAAGAAAGGGCGGCCAAAGTATATCAAGAAATTGTTGATTTGATGTCTGCTTCAAATGATCAGCGCACTGATATCTTATCCCTGCGAAGGGTTCTTGCAGATTTGTATGCCGCATCAGAGAGTTATGATAAAGCCGAAGAGCAATATCATGAAATATCTAAAGATTATAATGATCTCTCGAAAATAGAAGATTGGGCAACATTGCAACTTTCAATTTTGGAAAGAAGTGAATCTGGTAGCCCGGAGCTTCAGGAATATTCTGCACTATTAAGAAATTACCTGGGTTTTATTCCACAGCGTGACGGGTATAAACTGGTATGGCAATCAGATAAATTTCTAGGGGATTATCCGTATTCACCAGTTTCATCAAATGTTGATATTATAAAATATTCGACGCAGACCCGTGCTGATGAATGGTTGCAAACATTTCTTGATAACGTTGATTTAATGGTACAGGAAAAGCGATTTCAGGATGCACTTTTGAAACTCGAGACACTACAGGAAGATATTCTTAGTGGTGAAAAAGTAATAGAGATTCGTAAAAAAAGTGATGATTTGATTTTAGCAGAAGCGGTTGATCGTGAAACTCAGAAAATAGAAACGATGCAGACGCAACAGCGTCAATGGAATGACGCTCTGCTTCTTGCTGACAAAGGCGAATACGATGCGGCAATTGAGCTATTAACTACTATGCTTGATACGGATTACGCACTGAAAGCTGATGAGAAAATATCAGAAGTGTCTTTAATGGCAGCACGAGCTGAAAGGAGAAAGGCTGCAGATCTTTTTATTAGGTTCACGAAAACTTCTGATATTGAGTCGAGAAAAAAACTACTTATAGAATCAAGACGTTGCCTAGTTGATATTTTAATCAAATATCCTGATGTTGGTATAACCAGTAAGGTGATGGGTAATATTAAAAGGGTCGAGAAAGAGATGAATGCCATCGATCCTCAGCTTATTGCCCAGTCTGAATTGATAGAGGCAGCTGAATCTTCTAAGGGGGCTCCTAAAGATGCTTTTGATGTAGTGGAAGAAGAAACTCCTATGAAGGATGATCTGCTTCAGGAGACGATTATAGAAGAGTAGAAAGAAGACTAAGAGAACTTACGAAGCAAAAAAA
>JAOZTO010000161.1 GCA_029942265.1 Desulfocapsa sp. | reverse complement strand
AATAGCTCTTCCACGAAAGTACATCCCCCTCAGTATAGGGTTAAAAAAGAGAATAGAGTTAGTCTTAAAGCCAATGTGGAACCTCACACACTGATAACTCTCCTCATAGTTATTATTCGTTACAACATCTTGCACAGTGAATTATCACTAGCATATTATCATTAATTCGTAAATATTCAGTGAGTAGCCGATAACTGGCAAAACACTGATCTGTAACTATTCCAGTAATTCCATATCCAAACAAAGTCCCTGAAGCTCTTTCACAAGCACATGAAAAGACTCAGGCAATCCTGTTGTAAGGAAGTTATTGCCCTTAACAATACGCTCATACATTGTAGTTCGGCCTTCAACATCATCAGACTTAACTGTCAAAAACTCTTTTAAGGTGTAAGCGGCACCGTATGCTTCCATTGCCCACACTTCCATCTCACCTAATCTCTGGCCACCAAACTGTGCTTTACCGCCAAGAGGCTGTTGCGTTACAAGAGAATAGGGGCCTGTTGAACGGGCATGAATTTTATTATCAACCAAGTGATGTAGTTTTAGCATATACATGACACCAACTGTTACCTGGTTGGCAAAAGGTTCGCCAGTAAGACCATCATATAACTGACTCTGCCCTACTTCATCAACTCCACCCTCAACCAATAAACGCCGAATTTCAGTTTCTGGTGCGCCATCAAATACTGGAGTTGCAACATGAATACCTCTATAGTGTTTTCGACACCAATCGAATAGATCGGCATCACTCATATCACCAGTAATGGCCTGGTACTCTTTCTTTGAATAGACTGCCTGCATTTTTGTTTTAATTGCATCGATCTCTTCAGCCTGTGCAAGATCTGATAACTGTTTGCCTATTTTTTTTGCAGCAAATCCAAGATGAACTTCAAGAACCTGTCCGACGTTCATACGAGACGGTACGCCCAGAGGATTCAAAACAATATCAACAGTGGTGCCATCAGCAAAAAACGGCATATCTTCTTCTGGAAGAAGTCTGGAGACAACACCTTTATTTCCATGGCGTCCAGCCATCTTATCACCAACAGAAAGTTTGCGTTTCGTGGCAACATATACCTTCACCATTTTCACAACGCCTGGAGGAAGATCGTCTCCTTTTTTCATCCGCTCAATGATACCATCATAACGAGCAGTGATAAGATTTTTTTGATTTTGATAACGTTCATAGGCATCATCTATATCGGTTGCAAATTTGGATTTTTCTGAAAAATCAATTTCCTTAAGTTTAGCAAATCCAACCTTTTCTGCGAATTCGGATTTCATTTTCTTGCCGAGTTTAACAAGAACTTTTCCCTTTTTATCGCACACGTCATGTTTAACTGTTCGGCCATCCATCAATTCGCCAATCTCACCACAGACGCCATGTTTCAGACTGCTAAGTTCATCAAGTTTATCTTTATTCAGACGTTCAATCTCTATATCTTCAATCATGAGAGATCGTTCATCTTTATCCACTCCTTTACGAGAATAGACCTTTGCATCAATTACAACACCCTCAACACCTGGCGGAACACGAAGTGAAGAATCTTTGACATCCTGTGCTTTTTCACCAAAGATAGCACGTAGCAGTTTTTCTTCAGGGGAAAGCATTGATTCACCTTTAGGTGTAACTTTTCCAACTAAAGTATCTCCTGCATGAACATCAGCTCCGACCCTTACGATTCCAGACTCATCTAGGTTACGAAGAGTTTCTTCACTAACGTTTGGAATGTCGCGTGTTATTTCTTCTTTACCAAGTTTGGTGTCACGAGCCATTGTTTCAAATACTTCAATATGTACGGAAGTAAAGGTGTCTTCTTTGAGTAGTCGTTCATTCACAAGTATTGAATCCTCAAAGTTAAATCCTCGCCAAGGCATAAAGGCGATTGTTATGTTTTTTCCAAGTGCAAGTTCTCCAGATTCACACGAAGGTCCATCGGCAAGGACAGTTCCTTTTTCTACACGTGCCCCAGGAAATACTAAAGGAGTTTGAGTGAAACAAGTATTCTGATTGGACTTTTTATATTTGGACAGTCGATATACTCCAACTCCAGTATCAAAACCATCAATACCTGGGGTGTCATAGCGAACAACTATTCGATTAGAGTCAACTTCTTCAACACTCCCTTCACCACCGGAAAGTAAACATGCACCGGAATCACGTGCGACATAGCGTTCCATTCCCGTACCGACGATCGGAGCATCAGTAACCATCAACGGTACTGCTTGGCGTTGCATGTTTGATCCCATAAGAGCACGGTTCGCATCATCATTTTCTAGAAATGGAATAAGAGATGCGGCGACACTAACAAGCTGATTCGGAGCTATATCCATATAGCTAATTTGATCGGCATTGACGGATACAACTTCACCCTCTTCACGGACAATCAACCTTTCAGCTATAATTTTGTTATTACCATCACACTCAACAGCGGCAGGAGCAATAAATTGTTTTTGTTCCTGTAATGCACTTAAATATTTGACCTCGTCAAGAACAATACTGTCTTCAACTTTTCGATATGGTGTCTCAATAAAACCGTAAGGATTTACACGAGCATACGTTGCAAGAGAAACAATTAATCCGATATTGGGCCCTTCAGGTGTTTCCACAGGACAGATACGTCCATAATGTGTTGGATGAACATCACGAACCTCAAAGCCTGCTCGCTCACGAGAGAGCCCGCCAGGTCCAAGGGCTGAGAGACGACGTTTATGAGTTACTTCAGAGAGGGGGTTTGTCTGATCCATAAACTGAGACAATTGTGAGCTTCCGAAAAATTCTTTTATTGCAGCAGAAATAGGTTTAGGATTTACAAGATCGTGAGGCATCATTGCCTCAACTTCCTGTAGCGTCATACGTTCCTTGGTGGCACGTTCCATCCTGATCAAACCCATTCGGTATTGGTTTTCAACAAGTTCCCCAACAGTACGCACACGACGATTACCAAGGTGATCGATATCATCAACGTCCCCCTGACTATCCTTTAACCGAACAAGATGTAAAACGGATTCAATGATATCATCTTTAGTGAGAGCACGATGGTCAATACTTGTATCAAGGCCGAGGCGTGCATTAATTTTATAACGACCGACTTCAGACAAATCATACAGATCTACATTGAAAAACAAATTATGGAAAAAGCCCTGAGCAACTTCGATAGTTGGAGGACTAGAAGGTCGGAGCCTTCGATAAATTTCAAGTATTGCCTCATGACAGGTATTAACCTTATCAAGTGCAAGAGTTTTGCGAAAGGTGTCAGAATAGGTAATGCCATCTATATGCAATATTTCAAATTCTTTGATTCCAGCTTCTGTGAAAGATTCAAGTATACTTTCAGTAATTAAAGCGTTACAGGGAGCAAGAATTTCACCAGTTTCTGGTTGTATAGAGTCAGAAACTAGGTACTTTTCATCTAGATTATCTTTCGAAATTCGTAAGTATTCAATACCAGCATCAGCGATTCTGCGACAAAGAGCCTTCCCTAGTTTCTTTCCTTCTTTACCAAGAATATCACCGGTAGCAGGATCAACAAGATCAAATTCAAGGCGTTGTCCCTGAACAGTTTCAGGCCTAAACTCAATATAATATGAATCCTTTTCTTGTTTTACTTTAAGTGTAGGATAAAATTTACGAAGAAGATTTTCTGCACTATATTGCTGCACGTCTCCTTCTTTCGTTTCATAATCAAGAGCTTTTAAAAGTGTAGTGATAGGAAATTTTCGTCTTCGATCTATGCGAACATGAAGGATATCCTTGATATCAAATTCAAGATCTATCCACGAACCACGAACAGGAATTATTCGTGCTGAATAAAGGAGTTTTCCTGAAGAGTGCTTTTTCCCATTATCATGAGTGAAAAATAAACCTGGTGAACGCTGTAACTGTGAGACTATTGCACGTTCGGTACCATTTACTACAAAAACACCGTCACCAGTCATCAGTGGAAGAGCGCCAAGAAATACTTCCTGTTCTTTAATGTCACGAATGGTCTGTACTTCAGTATCTTCATCAACATCAAAAGTAATCAGACGTACAGTGATTTTTACTGGAATATCATATGTCATTCCCCGTTGCTGACATTCTGCAATAGTATATTTAGCTATACCAAAAGAATAACTGACAAATTCAAGTGAACAATGTCCATTGAAATCGTTGATAGGAAAGACATTATTAAAGATTGCTTGTAGACCAAAATTCTCGCGTTTTTTAGGATCTACATCAATCTGCAGGAATTTCTCATAAGAAATTCGCTGCATGGAAATTAAATGCGGAGGAGCCATGATAGATGGAGCCTTAGCAAAGTTTTTTCTCACTCTTTCCATAATTTACCTCGTGATACCTTTAACAGAAAATTGTATTCCCATTGACAAACCAAAACAGGCGACAGATGGGATTAAACGACTTACAGTTAAGTACTGTAAAGTCAGGATATTAAAAAAAGGGATGGTGCTACAGAAACCGTGGAGTTAATTGGTTGTGACAATCAGACCTCAAACAACAGACTAGTATAATGCAAGGAGCTCTCATAACAGATATTTTCATAGCAATACACAGTTGTATATTAGAATCTTGATCGGCACAACAAAACAACCTATCGTCCTGTTTTGACGTTATTATCGTCTAAAAAAAAATACTATATTATAAAAACTACTATACGCGACACGGCATTAAGCACATGTAGCGTATAGTCTAAACACTAAGAAACCTAGACTAATGCTAGGTTTCTTATGTGGTATATTACTTGATTTCTACAGTTGCACCAACTGCTTCAATCTGTGTTTTGATCTCTTCTGCTTCATCCTTGGATACACCTTCTTTTATAGGAGTAGGGGCGCCTTCAACAAGTCCCTTAGCTTCTTTCAATCCAAGTGATGTAATTGCACGAACTTCTTTGATTACTTTAATTTTTGCATCACCAACGGTAGCAAGAATAACATCAAATTCAGTCTGTTCGGCAGCTGCTTCTCCACCTTCAACCGGAGCACCAGCAACTGCAACTGCAGCTGGCGCAGCAGCAGAAACTCCAAATTTTTCTTCAAGTTCTTTGATAAGTTCAGAAAGCTCAAGAACGGACATATTAGCAAGGAAATCGATTACATCTTCTTTTGATACAGCCATGAGTATATACCTCTATTATAAATCGTTTTAAAATTATGGTTTGCTTTTCCGGAAACCATTTGTTGTTATCAGAAAACTTATGCTTGTTCTTTCTGTTCCTTAATTGCCTGTAGACCATACAGAAATGTTCGTGGAACTCCTGAGAGTACTTGAACAAGTCCAGTGGGTACACTATTAAGAACTGAAAGAAACTGTCCAAGAAGCACTTCCTTAGATGGAAGTTTGGACAGAGCAATTATGTCTTCAGATGAAATTTTCTCTCCATCAAGGGCGGCAGAACGAATTTGCATTTTTTCATGTTCTTTAACAAAATTCGCAATTGCTTTTGCTGGCGCAACCGGATCATCATAGCCCATTACTACGGCTGTGGTTCCTGTGAAATCATCAACAAGCATATCACAAGTAGTATCCGCTACTGCTCTTTTAAGAAGAGTATTCTTGGCAATTCGAATCTCAGAGTTGCAGTTACGCAATTGAATGCGAAGATCCTGTAATTCTGAAACCTTCAAACCACAATAATCTGTTACTACAGTAAATGTAGCACGGCTGAATGAATCATTCAACTCAGAGACTATTGCTGTTTTATCTTCACGGTTCAAAGTTCTCCTCCTACAATCAGTTTAGTTACTCTTTATTCTATCCAAAAAAACAGATAGAATGCCATAGAGTCTCAACAGCGGATACGGTTCATATATCTTAACTTACATGAAGATATATTTTCCTTTGCCTCGGCAGGACACATAGTGTGATTAAACCTTGCGGTACCTGCTGTCTTCGACTTTAACAAAAAATTGGTTAGGGCACAATTTTCGTTTGATCAAGTAAGATCATAGTAATCTTGTGTACTATCCAAACTTTTATAATTAAATGTTTGTCTCATTATTTTGAATACAAACAGTAAATATTCGGGTTGGGTTCAAAACAGCCCAGACCACTGAATTGTAAATGT
>JAOZTO010000160.1 GCA_029942265.1 Desulfocapsa sp. | reverse complement strand
CACTTCTGAAATTCCACACCTCTACTTACATTGAGCTATCTGTACGATCCCCTCTCACCAAGGTTACACCGCCTATTTAACTCAACACATCGATTCCTAGCGTTTAATTGCAGCATCTCCTAATTGAACAACGCACTAATTCTTCACATTTTAAAAATAATTATATTGACAGCACTGATCTTTTGTGGGATAGTTTGACATTGTTTGACAAATTGTGACATTGTTTGACTTTCACCAATATGTTTACCACCAAAATATTATTGTAAGGAAATTCCAAAATGCGCATTTTCCCAGAACGACGAAGAGCAAAAATACTCGAAATAATAAGAGAAAAAGATTCGGCATCCGTACAGGAACTTTCTGAACAAATTGGAGCATCAAGCTCTACTATTCACCGTGATTTAATAGAACTCAAAAAACAGGGCTTTATTGAGAAGAGTTATGGGGGAGCAATTTCACTAAAATCCCTTTCAACCACATTTGAACCCAGTCATGAAATTGCATCAGAAATTGCTAGGGATCAAAAAATAGCTATTGGAAAAATGGCATATCAGAAATTGCATAATGGCCAGAGTGTGATTTTTGATTCCGGTTCCTCTGTTTTTGAGGCTGCACGTTATGCTGTAGAAAAAGGATTGTCAATTACCGCAGTAACCAATGACCTTAAAACGGCTGCCATATTGGCAACTTCATCCGCGATCACTCTTGTGATGATTGGTGGAACATTGCGTCCATCATCAAATACCATCCTTGGGGAACCAGGACACTCATTTTTAAAAGACCTTAATGTCGATATTGCGTTGATAGGATCTCACTCTATGGGCAACAACAAACTCAGCGATACTTCCATCGACATAGTTTCAATGAAACGCCATATGATCAAGGCAGCCAAGCGGACAATCGTTTTGGCAGACTCCAGTAAATTCGATGATTCTTCATTCTATGATGTTTGTTATGTCAACGATGTGGATGAAATCATAACAGATCAAGGGATAACACAAGTACAAAAACAGATGCTGGAAGAACAAAATGTGCAAGTATCCAGCGCTAAAGTCACAACAAATTAATTCGTTGTGCAACGACTTGAAGCAAACAGAAGCAGGTAAAGAATATGGATATACAACTTCACGGCCCCCTTGCCAGTATTGCCGAAAAAAATATCCAGATATCACTCAGTAAAGCAATCACTCTCAGGCAATTACTCAACCTGTTAGTAGTTAGGCAACCAGGTCTTGCGCCATACGCATCATGCAAAACAGATATCGATCTTTCAGCTCACCTGATGGTCTACAAAAAAGATATCCCTTTAAAAATTGACAGCAAAGTAGAAAATAATGATCATTTACAATTCTTTATTCATATTATGGGTGGCTGAACACAGCAAATTTTCCTTAACTGGAAAGAGTAGGTAGAATTCTATGAACAGTCAAATCAGGAGAATATAATGTTTGGATATCATGGTAAAATACTGCGAGTTAACCTATCAAAACACACAACTGAAACCAGAAATATCGATGAGGAAGATTTTAGAAAATATATTGGTGGTGTAGGATTAGGAGCAAAAATACTCTACGAAGAAACGGACTCCAACACAGATCCTTTAGGCCCCGACAATCCACTCATTGCTTTCACCGGTCCTTTTACCGGATCAGCCGCTCCTTCCAGTGGCAGACATCATATCGTAGCACGTTCTCCTTTGACGGGGATATTTGGCGAATCAAATGTCGGTGGTTCCTGGGCAGTTCATTTCAAGAGAACAGGATTTGATGGAATTGTAATAACCGGCAAAAGTGATTCCCCCGTATATCTCTGGATTCACGATAAAGGTGTCGAAATTCGTGACGCCACAAATATCTGGGGACAAGACACTTTTGATTCTTCCGATCACCTCAAAGACGCTACACACAAAAAAGCCACTGTTGCAGTAATAGGACAGGCTGGTGAACAGCTTGCTAAAATTGCAGGCATCACCCATATCGGCTCCAACGTCAGGGCAGCAGCAAGAACTGGTATGGGAGCGGTAATGGGATCAAAAAACCTCAAAGCTATAGTTGTTTATGGTACGCAAAAAACACCCATTGCCAACCCGGAAGGTTTAAAAAAATCCTTCAAACCTGTCAGACTTCACTTGAGAGAGGTTACCAAAACATTTAGCAAATTTGGAACTTCCGGCGGCATTGAAAATTACGAAAAGTTGGGCAATTTTCCTTTAAAAAACTGGATGCAGGCGAGATGGAAATCAGTCAGTAAAGTATCAGGTTTTACCATGCACGACAGTATCCTTACCGGCAAAACAGCGTGCCATTCCTGTGCAATTGCCTGTGGTCGGCTTATAAAAATTGAAAATGGCCCCTATGCACCGCTCGAAGGAGAAGGGCCAGAATACGAATCCATAGGAACCCTCGGTGGTGAATGTCTTGTGGATAATCTGCCTGCTATCTCCAAAGCAAATGAGCTTTGCAATCGATACGGCCTTGATACCATTTCAGTGGGCGCGACCATCGCCTTTGCCATGGAAGCATACGAACGCGGCATTATCACTGTTGATGACACTGACGGAGTAGAGCTTACCTGGGGTAATGCTGATGCAATGATCACCATGGTTCATAAAATCGGTAAAAGAGAAGGTATCGGCAAGTTAATGGGGGAAGGCTCCCTGATAATGGCACGAACTATCGGTCACAACGCTGAAGAGTTTGCAGTTCATGTCAAAGGATTGGAACCGTCTGCACACGACCCTCGCCGTTTTTGGTCTCAGGGCCTTTCCTACGCGACTGCCGCAAGGGGCGCATGTCATAATGCAAGCTGGGGACATGCCTATGAACTTGCCCTAACCATGCCGGAAATAGGCATTCCTGAACCACAGGAATCATACACAGTCAGTGGCATGGCTGAAACAACAGCTAAATTGCAAAACACCATGTGTATGCAGGATGCACTGGTGATTTGTCGATTCACCCAAATCGGCAAAGGTGTTGACGTAAACAATGTGATTGACTGGTTAAATCTGATTACTGGCTGGGATATGGATACTGATGAATTCCTGGAAACCGGTGAACGAATTTTCAACCTCAAAAGACTTTTTAATACACGACTTGGCATCAGTCGTAAAGATGACACTCTCCCACCAAGGTTCACAAGTTTGGAACGAACTGGAGAAGGTTTAAATAATAAACTCCCACCAATCGGTCAGTTACTCAGTGATTACTACGAGTTTCGCAACTGGTCTGAATTTGGGATTCCCAACCAAGAAAAAATTGATTCACTTGGTTTAAAAATCCTTTAATACAACTACTTTCGAGGAATAAACATGACAAAAATGACAGGACTCGTCGCCTATCCAGACGGAGACATAAAACTTGAAGAAGTGCCAATTCCCAAGATAGGAGATAACCCATATTCTCCTGACGATGTTCTCATAGAAGTGGATTATTGCGGCATTTGTGGCAGTGACATCCACCGATGGAATGAAGACAAAACCGGTGTAAAAATGTCACCCAGAAAAGTCACTATGGGACATGAAATTGTTGGAACAGTTGTCGAAACAGGAAAGACTGTTGACAGATTCCAACCAGGGGATCGAGTGGTCTGTGAAATTGTTACATTCTTTTGTGGTTATTGTAAGGCATGTAGAGAAGGCAGATATAACATTTGCAACACGTTAGCTCCCATGGAAGGCAGAGCCCACTATGTGACAGGAGGCGGATTTGCAAAATATACCGTCTGGCCTCAACGGCAACTGCACAAACTGCCAGACAGTATTTCTTCCCAGGAAGCCGTACTTATGGAGCCAACTGCCGGCAGTGTTCACAGCATAGTGACTCGTATGGGTGTCAAAGCTGGAGAGTCCGTCGCAATACTAGGACCTGGAGCAAGAGGTATTCTGTTAATGCAGGTGTGTAAAGCAATAGGCGCAGGTCCCATCATCATGTCTGGACTTAATCGCGACGTTCCTTTTCGTTTGGCAAAAGCCAAAGAATTAGGAGCCGACCATGTAATTAATGTAGAAAAGCAGGATATACGCAAAGAAATTGCACAGTTGACCGACGGTATTGGCGTCGATGTAGTTCTTGAAAATACCGGATCAGTAGAACCCATTGATGAGTCACTGGACATCGTAAGAAAAGGCGGCAAAATTCTCTGGGCCGGTGCTGGTATCCGGGGAGGCATTACAGCACCAGTGGACACCTATAAAATCATTGTGAAAGAACTGGATATCAAAGGTGAAATTTCACAAATCCCTTATGACTGGGAAACAGCAATCCACCTGGTAAAAACAGGAAAAGTCAAAATTGATCCACTGGTAACGCACTGTTTTTCATTGGAAGACTGGAGAAAAGGATTCGACCTTGCTGCGTCCAGTCCAGAATGTTTACGGGTTGCCCTGAAACCATAACGCACCATAAACTCTACATAAATACTACAAATGCAACCTGAAATTGTGATCATCGCTGACGACCTCACTGGTGCAGCCGATACCGGAATACTCTTTTCCGATATGTATTCGGCTGTAGCAATGATTGGTCACGATCATATCCATAAAGCGTGCAGTCACTTTAAGAAAACGGACAAATGCGTTCTCTCCATTCACACAAACAGTCGTTCATTGTCAAAAGAAGACGCCTACTCGCGCCTGTACAGCGCCGCTTTGATAACACATGAAATGCATCCAAAACATACCTATAAGAAAATAGATTCTGCTCTTCGTGGAAACCTTGGTGCCGAAATCGAAGCTACTATGGAAGGTATGGGGATTTCGCTCAGTTTTATTGCACCTGCTTTTCCTGAAATGGGACGTACAACATTGAATGACGTTCATTTTATAGACGGTGTATCAATTGCAGATACTGGATTTGCAGATGATCCGGTTAATCCCATGCGCTCATCATGTTTATCTGAAAATATTTCCAGGCAGTGTAAATGGAAAACATTTCATTGTGATATTAGTGTTCTTGAGTCAGACAGGCATCTGCTGAAGAACACAATAGATCGACTCAGAAAAGATGGATTTCGGCACTTTACTTTTGATGCCACAAGTCAAACTCATCTGGATACTATTGTATATTTATCAACACAGTTTACCCCAGGTGAGGTTCTCCTTGCAGGATCAGCAGGTCTTGCAGCAAGCCTTTCAGAAACACTGACGAAGGTCACAGCAAAACCCCATAAATCTATAACTGATTGTGCAAAAACATCTCTCAAAGGATACTTCCTTTTGGTTATAGGAAGTGCATCAACTGTTGCAGAAGAGCAAATTGAAGCTCTGTCAAAAACAAATCAGTACGAGATACTCACTCTTTCTCCAGAAATTCTTTGCGATCCTGAACAACACGGAAAACTCGATCTCATGCTTGAGAGTTTGCCAGACATGAGAAAAGACCGAAACCTTATAATCAAGCTCGACAAACTCGATAAAAATAATTTTTCACATTCGACCGCCTTCGCCCAGAAATTAATCACTGCTCTGGGAAGTTTTACCCGTAACACCATAAGTAATTCGCACCCTTCTCTTCTGTATCTTTCAGGAGGTGACACAGCACAAGCTGTACTCAATTCCATTGGAGCATGGGGACTTCTTCTACGACAGGAAATTTCCACAGGAATGGTTCTGGGAACTGCCCTTGGCGACGACTACAGCAACCTGCCTGTTATCACAAAGGCAGGTACATTTGGAAAGGAAACATCATTATTAGTGCTGCATAAATATTGGTCTGAATCAAATAAAGGAGCATAGTTTATTACGATGAGCAAAGTGAATACTAATCGCCCAACTATTGGCATTTCAGTCGGTGATCCAGGCGGAATTGGCCCTGAAGTAACTGTGAAAGCACTTGCTGAAAAAGACCTTTACAGAGCCTGCAAACCACTTGTTGTTGCAGATATCAGGTTCCTAGAAGATGTCTTGAATTTCACCAATAGCAACCTGAAATTGAATAGTGTGCAAAACCCTGCTGAAGGTATTTATCGTCATGGAACAATCGATGTTCTTGACCTTGGAAATATGCCTCCTGCAGACCTCCACTACCAGACAGTCACTGCTCCCCAGGGAAAGGCATCTTTTGAATATGTAGAAAAAATTATTG
>JAOZTO010000159.1 GCA_029942265.1 Desulfocapsa sp. | reverse complement strand
GCAAATGAATGTCCAATATAATTGCTTTTTTCTTGATAGCTTTACGATGTCTGTACTTACAGAAACAGATAGAATTAGAGGACAATTTATGATATATCAATAGCAAACTAACTTTTTACGAACTTATCTTAGGAGTGGAAATGAAAAAGAATTATTCAAGGCACCCAGCAATACGAACAGTTGCAGGAATCGCTGCTGCCGCTATGATTAGCCTGAGCGTTGCACAACCAGTGGTGGCATTTGACTCCATGGATGGTCTTGGAATTAATGGTAATGCGAGGATTTATGGTCTCTCCTTTAGCGGAGATTTTGATTTCAACAAGATGAGCGTGAACAGCTTTGCACACACGCCCACTGACGTTATAAACAGCAATTTCGACGATGGTGGTCTTGTGTCTTTCAGTACTGGCATGGTCAAAACCGACATTCCACTGCTGACCTTTGGCGATGATGTTCGTTATCCAGGACTGTTATACAATCATGATGGACAGCAATTTTTTAGTCATGTTGCAGCAGCAACGGAGGGGGACAAAAAATCTGAAAGTTTGATCTGGGTTTATGTGCTGGCAGGAGCCGCATTGGCCGGTATAGTATTTACAATGTCAGAATCAACCGATGACAGCAGCAAAACACCTGATCCAGTTCCTGACGAACCAGTTGTTGAAGACGACACAGACACGACAATTTCAACGGAGACTGATCCTGTTGTGGAAGAGACTGTTGTTCCGAATGCCATCCAACCTGTTGTGTGATTTTGAAGAGAGGAATAGCGCTGTGCGCTATTGGGGACCGCCCAAGGGACTGGGCTCCTACGTTCGTATCTTCTTTCACCTAGGAGGCTGTCCGAGAATAGGTATTTCGTTCAAAATCGAAGAATTTTCTAAAAATAAGCGCAGGCATATGTGTGATATTCCGAGCATTATTTTTTGACAATTCTGAAGAGTTTGGGCGAAAGGGCATTCTCGGACAGCCTCCTAGAGGGTGCCTAAAGTAAAAAAGCATCCGACTCGCTATGAGTTGGATGCTTTTTTATTTTCCCCTACATGGTTTTTATTACCAATTTTCTCCGAGCAGTTCAAAATATGCACGAGGATGAGCACAGGCAGGACAATGTTCCACTGCCTCTTTTCCCGTATGCACATATCCACAATTGCGGCATCGCCATGTCACATCCGTATCGCGGCTAAACACCTTACCGGAAATAATATTGGCCTTTAAATCCCGAAAACGCTTTTCATGCTGTTTTTCAGCAACAGCAATTGCTTCGAAAATTACGGCAAAATCATCAAATCCTTCTTCTCTTGCAGTCTTTGCAAACTCAGGATACATACAGCTGTGTTCCTCTTTTTCTCCATTTGCCGCATCTTCAAGATTTTCAGGAGTTGTGGCGATTGTACCGGCAGGAAAAGTTCCTGTGATCTCTACTTCTCCACCTTCAAGCATTTTGAATAAACGTTCTGCATGTTCTTTCTCCTGGGCTGCTGTTTCTTCAAAGATATGTGCAATTTGGACATATCCTTCTTTTTTGGCTCGTGATGCGTAAAAAGTATAGCGGTTTCGTGCCTGGGATTCGCCACAGAATGCGGTTAGGATATTTTTTTCAGTTTGGGTGTTTTTTATTGATGGCATTTTGTTCCTTTATGGTTGGGGGATTAATAGCGCTGTGCGCTATTGGGATCGCCCAGGGGACTGGGCTCCTACGTTCGTAACACCTATGCCTTTTTCTGGATAGGCTTTTTGCTGAATTTTTATTTACAAGTTGTCTATTATTTTGTTAAATATTGTACTTGGTCGCATGGCTTGAGTTGTTTTAGCAGTATTTGGCATAAAATATCCGCCCAAATCTACAGGCTTTCCCTGACAGGTGATCATTTCTGCAATGATTGCTGTTTCGTTATCGCTAAGTTCATTGGCTATAATGGTGAATTTATGTTGTAACTCAGTGTCTTTTGTTTGTGTAGCCAGTGCCTTTGCCCAGTTCAGTGTTAAGTAGAAGTGACTGCCGCGAGTGTCGAGTTCACCAACTTTTCTTGATGGGGATTTTTCATTTTCCAGAAAATCACCAATGGCCTGATCAAGGGTTTCTGCAAACAGTGCTGCCCTGTCATTATTGTATGTTGTAGCGAGATGTTCAAACGAAGGCACCATAGCACAGAACTCGCCCAGCGAATCCCAGCGCAGATGTCCTTCTTTTACAAATTGTTGCACATGTTTTGGCGCAGAACCACCAGCTCCTGTTTCAAACAGTCCACCACCATTCATAAGAGGGACGATGGACAGCATCTTGGCACTTGTTCCAAGTTCAAGAATAGGAAAGAGATCTGTCAGGTAATCACGCAGTACATTACCGGTTACAGAGATCGTGTCCTCACCTTTTCGGATGCGTTGCATTGATTCACGCATTCCTTCCACTGGTGTAACAATACGAACATCTATGCCGCTTGTATCATGATCTGGTAAATATGTATTAATCTTTGTTATGATTTCAGCATCATGACTACGCTTGGGATCAAGCCAGAACAGTGCCGGTGTTCCAGCAGCTTTAGCACGAGTTACCGCAAGCTGTACCCAGTTTCGAATGGGAGCATCTTTGGTCTGGCACATTCGGAAAATATCATTTGGTTCAACTGCCTGTGTAAGAAGAACTGTACCTATTTCATCAACCACACGAATGGTACCCGCTCCAGGAGCCTCGAAGGTCTTGTCATGGGAACCATACTCTTCAGCTTTTTGAGCCATAAGACCTACGTTAGAGACACTTCCCATGGTTGCAGGATCAAATGCTCCGTTTTTTTGGCAATCAAGCACTACTTCCTGATAGATCGTGGCATAACAGCGATCTGGAATCATAGCATTGGTGTCATGAAGCTTGTTATCAGGGCCCCACATTTTTCCGCCATCACGTACCACAACAGGCATGGAGGCATCAACTATAATATTGTTCGGCACATGGAGATTTGTGATGCCCTTGCTTGAATCCACCATGGCAAGTTCACAGTTTGCTGTGTACACTGCCATTATATCATCTTTAATGGCCGATTTTTCATCGTCAGCCAAGGATTCTATGCGTTCATACACGTCGGCTAGACCGTTATTCACATTTACGCCAAGGGCAGCAAAAGTCTTACCATGCTTATCAAACACATCCTTGTAAAAAACGGATACACAGTGACCAAACATGAGAGGATCAGATACCTTCATCATAGTAGCTTTTAGATGCAGGGACAGTAACACACCATCTTTTTTGGCTTCTGCAATTTGACTGGCATAAAATTCACGCAGCTTTCGAACAGTCATCACTGACGAATCAATCACCTCTCCTGCAAGAAGCGGAATGGCAGCATTTAACAGCTGCACATCCCCATCTTCTGTCACATATTCGATACGTGCAGTACATGGCGCTGACACGGTTGTTGATTGTTCGCTTCCGTAGAAATCCCCATTATTCATATGACTTACTCGACAACGAGAAACATCAGGCCACTGTTTCATCATGCGGTGAGGATTTTTTTGACCAAAGCGTTTCACGGATGCCGCAGCCCTGCGATCTGAATTTCCTTCACGAAGAACGGGGTTTACTGCACTTCCAAGAACTTTTGCGTAGCGATCATGCACTGTTTTTTCTGCTTCTGTTTTGGGTTCTGCCGGATAATCAGGGATTGAGTAGCCCTTGTTTTGCAATTCTTTAATCGCATCCACTAACTGTGGAATTGATGCACTTATATTGGGTAGTTTTACAATATTGGCTGTAGGTTCCTTTGCCAGGTCTCCAAGTTCATGCAAAGCATCAGGAATCTGTTGCTCTGAAGTGATACTTTCAGGGAAATTTGCGATAATTCTACCGGCCAAAGAGATATCCTTCTCAACCAGCGTAAACCCAGAATCTTTTGTAAAGCCCTGCAATATAGGCAGCAAGGAGTAAGAAGCAAGAGCTGGTGCTTCATCAATTTTAGTATATATAATTTCTTGATTAACCATACAAATTCCCTAACAACTATCCAAATATTTACGCTATTCAGCTACACCCCGACTTAACCCTTCACCCTTCAAAAACCTACAACTCACGCATCTTACGATCAAGAATCTCCATCTGCCGACAAACCGACGTATCACGTCGACACAGATCAGATATCACTTTAACAGCATAAAGAACAGTTGCATGGTTTCGATTAAAAATCCTGCCAATATTCTCAAGGGATTCTTCGGTATGCTTGCGGCCAAGATACATTGCAATCTGACGGGGAAAGGCTATTGCCTTTTTTCTCGAACGTGACTGTAGATCTTTGTAACTGACCTTAAACTCCCGACTAATTAATTCGCCAATAAGTTCTGTGGTCAAATTTCCCGGAAGTCCTACAATCTCCGCAACAATTTCCCGCACCATATCCAGCTCCACAGGACCGCCAACAAGAGATGCCTTTGCGCTTATGGACAAAAGAGCAGATTCTATACGACGCACATCCCCTTGAATCTGTTGACTCATATAAGCAATAACATCTTCTGAGAGTTGCAGTCCGCTTTGGGCAGCTTTATTTTCAATAATGCGATATCGTGTTGCAAGATCGGGTGCCTGAATAGTTGTGACAAGCCCGGATCCCATTCGGGATCGAAATTCATTGTCAATTCCCTTGAGATCACGAGGGGAAGTATTTGCAGTGAGAATAACCCGCTTTCCGCTCTTGATGAGAGAGTCGAGCAATTCATTTAACTCTTCCTGGGTTTTTTTCTTCCCTTTTAGTGAATGAATATCCTCAACAAGCAAAAAGTCGCACTGGTCATGATAAGAAGATTTGAATGTATCCATAGCACCAGTCTGAATACCACGTACCATCTCTGATGCAAACTGTTGAGCGGTAACGTACCTGAGTCTGGTTGCAGGAGATTCGGCAAGAAGAGTATGGGCTACAGCATGGGTCAGATGACTTTTACCAAGCCCAGTTGAGCTATTAATATAAAGACAGCTCCCCACTGTATCATCACCATTAACCATGGATTTACAGGCGGATTGTGCAAGAAGGTTTGACTCGCCAAGCATAAACGCATCAAAGGTGTAACGTGGGTGCAGGGAACGTACAACTGACTTTCTAACTGGAACATGTGGTAATCGAAGTTGCTCCTGTGGTCTTGCAGCAGGAAGGCTTGCAACATCTTTATCACAAAGTGTTATTTTATAACTCCTGCCAGATTTCTCTGTGAGAATTTCTTGAAGATCTGTAAGATGAGTACGTTCAAAATATGCCCTATAAAAACGATCAGGGCAGGCTAGCGTGAGCGCATCTGTTTCAGAGGCAACACACTCCAAGGGAGCAATCCACAGGTTAAATGTAGATTCCCCAAGCCGTTCCTTTAATGCTGTTTTTATTTCTTGCCACACCATATTTTTCCTGACCCGATTAGAAATTTTGTTTAAGCAAACACCACTTGACTGTTAAATTTCGCCAATTTAGCCCTTTAGGTTGTTTTACACTGTTTTTTGTTTTTTCTGTTAATCCAACAAACAGTAGCGTTATTTCATGGCGATAGACGCCAATAAACATCTCCTGCAAGCAACATTAAAAGGGATGGAGACTGCCACAACTCATGCGGGGAATTAACTCTATTTAAATTGTTTGGTCAAAGCCGATTTCCCCTAATTTTCCTACCGCTACTACATTTAGACACTACATCGCTGTAGCGCCCAACAGGCACCGAATCAGAAATCAATGTCCGCTAATACCCTCTGTTTACGGGCAAAAAACCTGTCATCTTCGATTCTCTGTTATCCTCAAGCCTTAGTCCATCTTTGAAAAAGTTATTAACAAATATCGCTTTATCCTTAACTCAATTTACCTAACTTTATCTGCTATTAACGAAGAATATCTCAACATTACGACATAACAAAAAACAACACACAACTAACAGCAAGGAACACATTGGATTTAGGTCATTTTTATACAATCACCTTTTCCAGAAAAAAATATCCCTAGCGTTTGACAATTTCACCGCTTCGTTGTCTAGTTCAGTTACAGTTCAGTGGTATATCAATTATCGGGTACTCGCTAGGAGCTTGTCCGAGAATAGGCATTTCGTTCAAAATCGAAGAATTTTCTAAA
>JAOZTO010000158.1 GCA_029942265.1 Desulfocapsa sp. | reverse complement strand
CATATGTGAACAAGCCGGATCGAACGAAGATGGGGTGCTAGCCGAATATTTACGTTGTTTTCATCAATATTTGTTATTATAGTGGTTAATTATTGCGGAAGTGGATAGTGCACTGGTGGCGCTCCCAGACTTCAAATCTGGCGTAACGGGTTAATAGCTCGTTAGGTGAGTTCGATTCTCATGCACTTCCGCCACCTTACGAACTAACTCCTCAATGTGTTGCGCAAGCAATACAGGGATCAAAGGCACGTACAACCCAACCAAGTGCATCTTCAAGTTCCATTTCAATCATTCCATCCTTTACATATTTTTTTGCAACAGAAGTTAGGGCTTGCTCAATAGCAAAGTTATTATGAACTGTGGGGATAACAAATCTTGCTTTCTTGATTAGGCCCCTTTCAATCTCATAATGGTGGATAAGTGGCCCTCTGGGCGCTTCGACCATCCCATATCCGGTACCATCCTGTATTGAAAAATCAGTTGTCAGTTCGCCTGTTTGTAGATTACTGCGTAACAATTCGGCAGCACGTTCCAATCCATTTATCAGCTCAATGCCACGACAGAGATCAAAAAGCAGGATATGATGGGCGGGTCGACCAAATTCTTTGTCGAATTGTTCAAGGTAGCGGTCCGCTATTTCTGTTCCCATTGTCTGTGTCATATTGATCCTAGCCAGACTGTTGGCTCGGATAGGTAAGCCATTACAACTGGTTTTTCCGGCGTAGGAGTCGGCAAGTTCTTCAAAGACGAGATGTTCGTTATAGGCCGAAGCTGGGAATTCAAACTTTTCTTCACCGTCCAATGATTGCATACGTACAGTTTCCACAGATCTTGTCGGGTCGGCAGGATCCACAGCTGCCATATAATAACATGGCTCCTCTAAGCCCCAATCCATTGCACGATCACCGATATTGCGAGCCAGATCCCAGTATTGGTCAAAGAGTTCACAGGCTACTGGAAGAGTCTCTTGGATTTTTTTGAACATCTCTTTTGCAGCTTCTCGGGCAACGGGAGTACTAATACCACCAACCACGGCCTTAATAGGATGGATAAATTGGCCACCTGCAAGCCCGATCAGTTCGGTTCCAATCTTGCGTACAGCCATTGCTCGTTTTGCAATCTCACCCTGTACGGCATCTCCTTGAAAAATAGATGTTTTTTGGAGAATGTCAGGTAAGGTAAAGAAAAACAGGGATGTTGCCTGATTTTGGATAAGCTGCCCAAGAAGCAGAAGATGACGTATTTTTTCTGCAAGTGGTGGTGGAGAAACGCCATAGGCATCTTCTAATGCCTTAATTGCGGCGATATGATGAGCTGTGGAACAGACACCGCAGATTCGGGGCACAATAACCGGCATTTCTCCGGCGTTCATACCACAAACAAACTGCTCGAAACCACGAAACTCCATGGCTAGGAATCGTGCGCTTTTTACTTTTCCTTGGATGATATCAACTACAATTCGTGCATGTCCTTCTATACGTGCGACTGGAAAATAGAGTGTTGCCATAATTAAATTACCTTATCACGTGGTCGAGTAGTGTTTTCATCATCACTACTGCTATCATAATCTGAAAATTGAAAGAGGAAGAGGGACAAATGGGGCGATTTGAGTGCCTGATCAATCTCTTCACTAGGTATATCTGTAAGTCGTTCAAAAACGTGGCGAACAGCAGCAAACCAAGCATCAGCATCTTTTTCAATAAGGTTGTTAGAGGGGCCACGGCATCCAACGCAAGGGAATCCAGCTTTTGTACAGGGTGCTCCACATCCGTTTCTTGTGGAACTTCCAACACAAAGTTGCCCTTGTTTTACGAGACAAAGATCTGGGTCAAGAGATGGTTCTACTAATGGTTTTAATTTTGTTGGTCGGATCTCCTTAGTCTTTTTTCGACCACACTCTTTGCAGACGATTGATCCAGTTTTTAGAGTAATGTCATCACGCAATAGACCGACAAAGAGTTCGGGGGTCGGTGGGCAACCGGGCAGGTACAAAGCAACATCAACCTCATCTGCAATGGGTCCGCACTGAGGCAACATAGGGGGGACGGTGGCACGATGTGCTTTAGCGAAAAAGAGCTGGCGCACCTCGTCATTATCTCCCAGGCCAGTGATCCCACCAGAGATGGCGCAGGTTCCAACAGCAACAATTTTCTTAACCTTAGCAGCTGTCCGACGCAACTTGAAAAGATCTTCATCGTTACGAATACCGCCGGTAACCAGCAACAGGTCAACATCAGGGATCTCATCGGCAGAAATCAGTAGAGGCATATAGGAGAGTGCTCCTAAATCTAATTGATCTCCGCCATTTAGCAGAGAAACTTCACAGCCTGCACATCCTGTGAGCTGAAGTACTGCAAATTTCATGGAACCTCCGTAATTTTTATTCAAAGATAACTTCAGGCTACCTTTAGTATATAAGAGAGTATTATGATTCAGAAAAAATATCAAATTGTTTATAATATTCTTCAAGCTTTTCATATCTTTGTCTGACATGCTCACCGGATCTTTGAATTACTTCGGCAAGAAGTGTATTTATCAGAAAATAGGCTGCGGTATACGAGTCAAAAATGGAGACACCTTTTGTCTTAACCAAAAGCAAAACATCTGCTGATTTTGCACTAGGTGATATTGGTGAGTCAGAAATGACGATAATTTTGCCACCCATTTTCCTGAACACTTCTGTCATCCGATGGTTGATTTTAACATAGCGTCTGAAATCAAAAACAATCAAAATATCGTCAGGTTGCACTTTCACAATATGATCGGCTATCAGGGATTGATCGGTTTTAACATGAATAGTATTGGGATGAATTGAACTCAGTTGCACATACAAGTAGAACGAGAGCCCAAACATTTTTCGCTCTCCGACGATGTAAACAGCCCTGTCATTATCACAGAGCAATTCCGTAATTTTCACAATATCATCATTGCTTATTCCCTGAAACGTCTCCTGAATATTCAGAATATCCAGATCCTTCACTTTGTCAAAAAGGGTATTGTCACTGCGGACATCTTCTATGTTGTGATGGTAGCGGTCCAGAGGAGAGTTTTTTAAATAGTCGAAATCTTTTTTGAGCTCACTGTGTGCATCCCGTATACTTTTGAACCCGATTTTAGGGAAAAATCGAGTAACTGTTGAAATACTGACATTGAGGTTTTTTGAAATTTCAGAAGCCGTTTCAAGTAAAGCGCCGGGGTATGAGTGTACCAGATAATCCGCAATTTTTTTGTCGATTGGACTTAATGAGGATTGATTCTTTACTATACGATTTAAGAATTGTTTCTTGGGATCCATTGCAGGTGTTTGTGGATTGTTTTTTGTTACTATGTGCTACTTTATTGGTTCATGGGGTAAAGATGCAATTAGCCATGGCCTCAATATTTTGTCAAGGATAATCAGTGTTTTTAGGGATGAAACATGACCGGAGTTGTGTCACCGGTCAGGTTTGATATTAAAAAAGAAGGAGATGTTTACGATATTGTCATTCAAAGCATGAAAGAGGTGGCATGTCCAGCATGGTTTTAAGGCCAGGTTGGACTCTCAGGATTTGTTTTACTGCGTTGATAGTGATGGCACAGGTTGCCACATCACCGTTTACACCACCGGCAATGGTTGAGATGATATCAGGTTCACCCTTGATTTCCACTCGGTCAAAGGAATCTGCTTCTCCAACAGCTGCCTTAAAGTGGAGTGTGATTTTTTCCTCATCACCTACCCAGCCACGGCCAATTTGATCAACACCGGTAGCAAAGCCCACTGGAATGGTCATGGCATCTGTTTTGATCTCTTTGTCTGCAATCACCGGAGTGATAATGTCTTCGGTTTTGGTGAGTTTCCAGCCAAGGGATGCGGCAATCAACTGTACAGATTCTGTGAGGCCAACATGGCGTAAACGACCACTTGCTTTGAGGGATTCAAATTGGTCAAGATCAAGACCTGCACCAATTTTTTTCTGAAAAGGAATTCTACGAAACTGTGCATTTTGAACCCTGGAAACCTTAACGTTGGTAACTGTTTGGCACACAGCAGTGAGGAATCCTGGTAGGGCATCCATCAAAAAACCAGGATTTATACCAGTACCCAGCACAGCAACGCCAGCTTTTTTTGCAGCAATATCTAACTGTTCAGCAATATCTTTTGCCATGTCCCAAGGATAAGCTAATTCTTCACAAGTGGAAACAATCGGCAAACCACTTTTGAGAATTTCTTCGATTTGAGGTTTGACTTGTTCCATTGTAGAAACAGTTGTCAGGATTATAGCATCAGGGGTTGCAGTTTCTAAACACTCAGCAAGAGATTCGCAGATGGGAATCTGCATGGGATCAAGTCCACAATGGCTGCCAAGATCAAGACCTTTAATTGATGGATCAATGTCCACCGCCCCAACCAGCTCGATACCTTGCCTGGCCGCAATGTACTGTACGATTTTCTGACCTAGTGGGCCTAGGCCAATTTGCGCAACTTTAATTGTACTCATGATTCTCTCCAGTTAAGAATTGGTGGATATTTGTTTACTTCTTTTGCTCTGGTGACCATCAATTGGTCATCAGGTTAGGGAGATACAAAACAATCCCCGGAAAAGCTATAAGAACTGCTAAAATAAGCAGATCGCAGATAACAAATGGCCAGATTCCCTTATAGATATCCTCTATTTTAGTGTCAGGCCCGGCCACTGCTTTTAAGGTGAATACATTAAGCCCCACTGGTGGTGTAACAGCCGCGATTTCAATCACTTTTAAAACGATGACTCCAAACCAGATTGGGTTGTATCCCAGTTCAACAATAATCGGATATACGATGGGAAGAGTCAAGGCACATATTCCTGTGGGGATGATGATCATTCCCAGAATAAACCAGACACCAAGTATTGAAAGTAGTACTACCATATTAGGAACATCCCATCCCATTATAAATTCTGTTAATGCTGTGGGGATACCGGTGAGGGTGAGTACTCGCGTATAAAACAGGGCACCAACTATAATCAAAAACACCATGGATGTTGTTTTGGCAGATGAGCGTAATGCTTCCTTTATATAATTGACATCTCGAAGTTTCCCAAGAAAAATGCCCAGAATCAATGTTGCCAATGCACCTGCAGCACCAGCTTCGGTGGGGGTAAATAAACCAGTGTATATTCCACCGAGCACGATGAAGGCAAGAATTGCAACAGGCCATATTTGGACAAGAGCTGAGAATCGATTCGCTATACTGATATGTTGTAAATCTGCTATCTGAGGAGCCAGGGATGGAGTTCGCTTGACTCGAACAATAATTGAAATTGCGTACACAATCGCGGTAAGCAAGCCGGGAATGATGCCTGCCATGAAGAGCTTTCCAACTGATTGTTCGGTAAATATTGCATAAATAATAAACATGGCACTGGGTGGAATCATAGCTGCGAACGTACCGGCCGCTGCTATTGTACCAAGAGCGAATGCATTGTCATATTTATGTCTTTTCATCTCAGGCAGTGCAATTTTGCCAAAAATAGCGGCTGCCGCCAGAGAAGAGCCGGAAACAGCCCCAAAGGCAGCACAACCAAAACATGTTGTAATTCCAAGCGATCCTGGGAGACCAGCTGTTGCTGTATGCATTCCGCCATACACACGTTTTGCAAAACCACTGCTTGATGCAAATGCCCCCATAAGCACAAAGAGGGGCAATGCCGTGAAACTTGGAGTTGCTATGGAATAATACATTGTTTGACCAAGCATGGATAAGGCCGCATTTACACTGAGCAACAGTGCTGTTGTAATAAAACCAACGAATAAAAAATTTACCGCAATATGAAGCCCTGATGCTAACAGGAAAAACAGGAGTATAACTGACCATACTCCAATAGTTATTGGATCCATCTTACCACTCTCCTTTCAATTTTAACTAAAGGGTGCCTTGAATAATTAGCACTTTTCACGACAAACAATGTTTGCAGATTTGATTTTTCCAATCTCCTCAATGAGATTAAGAAAAATCTGACAAAGGTAGAAAAAGCAGCCGATCAGCATAAGAAATTTAATAGGCCATACAAGCAGGGGGACAGTGCCGGCAACAGATTCATCGGAGGTAAACGCTTTTATGGCATTGAGAGCCAATGCCCATGTACAGACTGCAATGGTAAAAAGAGCAATGAGATAAACTG
>JAOZTO010000157.1 GCA_029942265.1 Desulfocapsa sp. | reverse complement strand
TCTTCCTGATAAGCTCGTAACCGTAGTGATAATTCATCGTAATCGACTTTATGCCCATCAAATTCAGGACCATCTACACAGGCAAATTTGGTTTCACCGCCAACAGTTACACGACAACCACCACACATTCCAGTGCCATCGACCATAATAGGGTTGAGGCTAACCATGGTTTCGACATTATATTTTTCTGTAAGGTTACTGACCGCCTTCATCATTGGAACTGGGCCAATGGCTACAACAAGGTTCGTGTTTCCTTCATCAAGAATATCTTTTAGAACGTCTGTTACAAAACCATGATGACCGCTGGAACCATCATCAGTACAAAGTCTGAGATCATGGGAAGCTTTATCCATAAAATCCTCTAGAATTAGAAGATCTTTGTTGCGTGCTCCTATAATACAAGTGACATTGTTGCCGATATCTTTGAGCCCCTTAGTTATAGGGTAAAGAACCGCCACACCTGTTCCACCGCCAACACAGACGACGTTACCAACTTTCTCAAGATGAGTTGCTTTGCCCAGTGGCCCTATGACATCTTGGAAAGCATCTCCGACATCAAGATCTTTGAATAATGCCGTTGACTTACCAACAACCATATAGATTATGGTTATGGTGCCTTTAGCGGCATCAGAATATGCCATGGTGAGAGGAATTCTTTCTCCGGTTTCGTTAGCTTTAAGGATAACAAATTGACCTGGTTTGGCTTTTTTGGCGATAAGAGGCGCATCTATTTCATTGAGAATCACAGTGCCACCTGCCATTTCTTCACGTTTGACAATTTTAAACATATTTCCTCCATGTGTTAAAAAAAGCTGCAATTACATTTACTTGCATTTTATTATATTCACCGCTGTGACTTTAGTTTCTGGAGTTTTCGCCACAGGATCCAATGTCGGATTTGTTATCTCATTGGTCGGACTTTCAAAAAAATGAAAGGTCATTGAGCACATTCCAGGTCGGCAAATATCTGTTAGTTTGGCACGAACCTTGACAGTTCCTCGCTGTGAAGAGACTTCAACCCAATTGCCATCTTCAATACCAAACTCCTTGGCATCAATTGGATTAATTTTGACAAATTCTTCACCGTCGAGCTTCTCCAACCCACCCACTCTTCGTGTCATGGTACCGGAATGAAAGTGATACAAACTTCGGTCGGTGGTCAAAATCAAGGGGAATTTTTCATCAGTAGTTTCAGTAGATGCTGTAAATTCCAAAGGTACAAAACGTCCCTTTCCCCGTGCAAAGCCATCTTTGTGTAAAAATTTTGTTCCCGGATCATTTTCATCGAGGCAGGGCCATTGTAACCCTGTTTTTTCAATGCGTTGATAAGTAATACCTGCATAAATTGGTGTTACAGAATTTATTTCATCCATAATTTCACTGGAATCCTGATATTCAAAACCATTTTTCCCCATCGCTTGGGCAATTTGAGACGTAATCCACCAATCAGGTTTTGAATCTCCTCTAGGAGGGATTACCTGCCTTACTCGCTGCACCCGGCGCTCCGTGTTGGTAAATGTACCATCCTTTTCAGCAAAAGTTGCGGCTGGAAGAATAACATCTGCATACTTCCCACTTTCAGAGAGAAATATATCCTGGCTGACCAGAAAATCTATTTCTTCAAGTGCCTTCCGAGCATGCTTGGAATTAGCCTCCGTAAGCACCGGATTTTCTCCCACCAGATAAAGAGATTTAATGGTTCCTGAAAGGATTTCATCAAAAATTTCTGTGTGGGTTAATCCCAATTCTCCGGACAATTCCCCCCCCCATGCTTTTTCAAATTTTTCCTGTATGACCACATCATTTACCATTTGACTACCTGGATACACATTAGGCAGACCACCAAGATCACAAGCTCCCTGGACATTATTCTGTCCCCGCAATGGATTTACACCTGTTGACAATTTACCGACCGAACCTGTCAGCATAGCCAGATTTGCTATAGCCATTACATTATCTGTGCCATGAGAATGCTGGGCTATCCCCATTGCATAATAGATAGAAGATGGTTTCCCGGTTGCATAAATATGTGCCACACGAGCTATTTGATCCCAAGGGACTCCTGCTATCTTTTCTACAAATTCAGGTGTGAACAATTCCAGAGATTTCCTGAAATCCTCAAAATCTTCTGTGTATTCAGCAATGAACTCCTTATCGTGTAAATCATTGTCAACGATATACCGAGCCATTCCCATTAGCAGTACTGTATCCGAACCGGATGCTGGTTGGATAAAATGATCTGCCGCCCGGACAAGGTCAATTTCTTTTGGATTGATAACTATAAGAGTAGCGCCATTTTGGGCAGCTCTTCTTATTCGATGACTGATCACTGGGTGCGCAACAGTCACGTTGGCACCAATCACCATTATAGTGCCAGCATTATCAATTTCTTCGATAGAGTTAGTCATTGCACCAGAACCAAATGTTGTGACCAGACCGGCCACAGAAGGAGCGTGTCAGAGCCTGGCGCAATGATCAATCGTATTTGTCTCCATTACCAGACGAGTAAATTTCTGAACAAGATAATTATCCTCGTTGGTACATTTTGCTGATGTAAGCGCAGCAAATTTGTTTCCCTTACTCTCTTTAAACTTACTTGCTATTAACGCCAGAGCTTCATCCCAGGAGGCTTTAACAAACTCGCCATCTTTTTTAATCAACGGAGACGTCAAGCGATCTGGATGATTGATATAATTAAACCCATAACGTCCCTTCACGCAGAGGCTTCCCAGGTTCACAGGACTTTCCCGATCTCCCCTGACACTGACAATTTGATCTCCTTTGACGCCCACATACATACCACAGCCCACGCCGCAGTAGGCACATATTGTCCGCACTTCCCTTGTCGCTATGCCAGGTTTCTTTGGAACAAGTGCCCCCACAGGACACCGCACAACACATTCACCACAAGATTCACATACAGAGTCTACAAAACCTTTATTTCCAAAGGTACCAACTACCGTTTTAAATCCCCTATTAATGTATCCCAGAGCACTCAGCCCAACTATTTCCTCACAGGTACGCACACAGATACCGCACAGGATACATTTGTTGGCATCAAACTGGAAAAATGGATTTGAGGTGTCAAGGGGAAGATCTCTTCCTAATGGCCGCATGTTTTCCAGCTGATCCGGCTGAATCCCAAGATAAGACGCAACTCGGAGTAAATCACACTTTTCTGCTGCCTCACACGCCAGACAATCCATGTTGTGATCCATGATCATCAATTTCATGGTGACTTTACGAGATTTTTCTATATCCGGACTATCTGTAACCACATCAATATTTGCTTTTGCTGGTGTCATACAAGACATAACCATTCGCCCACCATCAACCTCGACACCACACATTCTACACGCGCCCACGGGGGTTAAGTCTGGATGGTTACACAGATGAGGAATATATATATTACTTGCTAGTGCAGCGTCCAGGATTGTCATTCCCTCTTCTGCTACAACAGTTTGTCCATCAATTGTAAGTTTAAAATGTTCAGCCATAAAAATTCTCCATCAACAATCGTTTACTGGTATCTTAAAAGCTTCTGTTTTTTTCTCACCTGTTCGAATTTCTATTGAGAAAACCTTTGGTGGGCAAACCTCATGACAAACACCACATTTGACGCAAAGATCCTGATCAATTGTGTGAATTTTTCTCGGTTTCCCAGTAATGGCTCCAACAGGACAGTTTCGTAAACATAAGCCACACCCTACACATGATTCCTCAATGTAATAAGCGATAAAAGCTTTGCACTGTTTCGCAGGACAAGAGTTATCGTTAATATGTGCTTCGTATTCATCACGAAAATAGCGAATCGTTGTCAGTACAGGATTGGGGGCAGTTTGTCCTAGTCCACATAAAGATCCAAGCTTTATTCCATGGGACAATTCCTCTAGTCTTTCAATGTCTCCAGGTTTTCCCCGACCTTCGACAATATCCTCAAGAATGGAAAGTAATTGTTTAGTTCCCAATCGACAGGGAACACACTTTCCACAAGATTCCATTTCTGTGAAATCCAGGAAATAACGGGCAACATCCACCATGCATGTATCTTCATCCAGAACCACCATTCCCCCAGAACCCATCATCGATCCCGCCTCAATCAATGAGTCGTAATCTACTGGAGTATCCAGAAAAGATTCCGGCAAACAACCACCAGAAGGCCCTCCTGTTTGAACCGCTTTAAATTTTTTCCCATTCAGAACACCACCACCAATATCGTAAATGATTTCCCTCAGCGTTACTCCCATGGGAACCTCGACCAAACCACTATTTGCAATTTTTCCGGTCAAGGCAAAAACTGCTGTTCCTTTACTGCTATCCGTACCGATGCCAGCAAACCATGCCGAACCGTTTTTGATAATAATCGGGATATTTGTGTACGTTTTTACATTGTTTAGCAGAGTAGGCTTTCCGTTTAATCCTTCATTGGCCGGATAAGGTGGCCTTGATCTTGGCATCCCCCGATTTCCCTCAATTGAGGTCATGAGAGCAGTCTCTTCACCACAAACGAATGCCCCGGCACCAAGAAAAATTTCAATATCAAGGGAATATCCACTGCCCAGAATGTCTGTACCAAGGAAACCATGTTCTCTGGCCTGGTCAATGGCAAGCTGTAGGCGTTTTATTGCCAGGGGATACTCTGCACGGCAGTAAATATAGCCCTTTTTAGCGCCAATAGCGTATCCAGCAATAATCATGCCCTCAAGGACGGAATGGGGATCACCCTCCAAGACAGAACGATCCATAAAAGCTCCCGGATCGCCTTCATCAGCGTTGCAGAGAACATACTTAATATCCCCCTCAGCGGCCTGACAAAACTGCCATTTCATACCAGTTGAAAATCCGCCGCCTCCCCTTCCTCGTAGACCAGATTCTTTTATTTCAGTTACGATCTCCATGGGAGACATCGTAAGTGCTTTTTCCAATCCTTTATAAATGTCAGCTTTCAGAGAATCCTCAATATCTTCAGGATTAATCTGACCGCAATTTCTTAAAACGAGTTGTTTTTGCCGTTTGTAAAACGGGATGTCGTGATAGGTGGGTATTCTTTCTTTTGTTGACGGGTCTTGATAGACTAAATCTTTTACTATTTCTCCCTTTTTAATGTGCGATTCCACAATTGGGGAGACATCTGTCAGTTTCACATTGGAATAAAAAATATCTTCTGGCTCAACAACCACAATGGGACCTTGCTGACACATTCCATGACATCCAGTAAATTTTACTTCGACATCGGTTCCTTCCAACTCTTCCGTTAAAACTTCCTGGATTTGAGCTGATTTAGAAGACTCACAACCAGTACCTCGACAGATTAAAATCGTCCGGTTTTCATTTTTCATTCAGCTTCTCCTTTCCTTCAAGAAGATTTCTGACATCCTTTTTTGTTAAATTGCCATGAACTTCTTCGTTAATGGTCATCACTGGAGCCAAAGCACAACAACCAATACAGGCAACTGTTTCTACTGTATACTTGCCATCTGCTGTTGTTCCTTCACTCTCAAGGTTCAAAAGGTCTGTAACTTCATCAAAAATACCCGGTGCACCTCGTACATGGCAGGCAGTTCCTCGGCAAACAGAAAGAATATTATCTCCGGTAGGTTCAAATCGAAATTGGGCATAAAAAGTTGCAACCCCGTAAATATCACTTTCCGGAATATGCATAAAATCAGCTATTTTCCCCATCATTTGTTCGGGAATATAAGTATATTCCTCCTGAACTACCTGGAGGATCGGAATAATGTTTTCTCTTTTGGGCTCAAATTGTGAAAACAATGGTTCTACCGCTTTTCCCATGACTTCTCCTAAAATTATAATTCAGAATCCCAAACCTTCTTTTTAAAAAGTTGATCACTATATTCTAACGATACCCTAATTTTCTATTATCGTCAACATAACTACCAAATAATGACGATACTATTTTTTTTCATACAACCAATTGACAAATTCATCAAAACACCCTATGATTCAATGAAATATGACATACTATCAACATACCCTTAGTTCAGGGCTATGCTGAGCCATTCTTTTTACGTTATTCCTCCATCGCCGACATGCGTTAATGGAGGATTGTTTTGGTACATATCTGGCTTGTAAACTATATTGGTTCATATGTAAACAAGCAGGATCGAACAAAGGTAGAGTGCTAGGAGGCTGTCCGAGAATGCCCTTTCGCCCAAACTCTTCAGAATTGTCAA
>JAOZTO010000156.1 GCA_029942265.1 Desulfocapsa sp. | reverse complement strand
TGTGAACAGGCCGGATCAAGCGAAGATGGGGGGCTAGCCGAATATTTACCATTTTTATTCTCTTAGTTGATCTTTGCACAAAAACAATATACTTTGTTGGCTAGGTTATGATGAATCTTTAAAAACAACAATCATGGTGGTTACTTTTATGAAAATTATATGTAAACAAACATTCTTATTATTGACTATTCCGTTATTTTTTTTATTTCTATGTGTTTCGCATAGTTATGCCGGATCTGCTGAAGACAAAAAAGGCTGGGGGAATGATGACGAGTATAATCAATTATATAGCCCTAAGGAATCGGATAAACTTAGAGGAAGAGTTGACAAATTTAAAAAAATCAAACCACTTCCTGGGATGTCTAATGCCACCGTATTAGTATTGGATGATGATGGAGATAAAATAATGGTTCACCTCTGTCCGGTCTGGTTTGCAACAGCAAAAGATACTGGAATAAAACGTGGTGATAAGGTTAAAATTAAAGGAAGTTGGGCTGAAATAGATGACGAAGATATTTTTATGGCTTCCAAAGTGAAAAAAGGTGAGCATTATGAATTCAAAGTTCGCCTTACAAGTGATGGAACACCGTTCTGGAATATGACACCCGAACAGTTGGCGCATGAAAAAGCAACGCCATAGAATTATTAGCGCATGGCAACAGGGAGAGTCAAAGAGTTACAGCTTTAGGGGATGCTAATTATCGGGTACTTGCTGAATTGTCACCTGATTTGCAGGAGTAATTTATGAATATGTGTTTTTGTTTCAAGGCGTGTTTAAAATATTTTCTACTTTTATTGACACTTATGTTTTTTAGTGCTTGCACAAAACCGATCAATGAAATTCCACTTTCCCTTTCCCAACTACCCGAAATCGACAAGACGATGGAACCGGGGTTACGTATTTATTATAAATACGCATTTTATCGGCATCTTAACCAGATGGCAAGCGATGAAGATATGGTTTTGGAAGGAATTGAAGGTCAACCTGTAGCCTTGCTGAATCATCAGTTCAATAAAGGGGAAGTCTATGACAGCCAAAAGAACAAAGGAGTTGGTGTTTTTTTGAGTGGCTATCTTAAGATGGCAGTGCCAGGGAAATACCGATTTCGTGCTATGTCAAATGATGGAATCAGGGTAGCTGTCAACCAGGAAATCGTTGTTTTTGATCCCGAGTACCACTCGGATAGACTTTCTGACGTTGGAGAAATACAGATTGATAACCCAAGGTGGTATCCAATAACAATAAAATATTTCCAACGTAAAGGTACGGCTAGGTTGGAATTGTATTGGCAACCACCTGGCGCTCAAGCATTCGAGATTATACCATCTTCCGTGTATGGCCATAGCAGGAGTTCTGTCAATTGAATGAGAGGATACTATGAAGGAAGATACGTTCCGCCTACAAACCAATGAATTGGATAAGCTGGCGCAGCAATTGTTGCATATAGAAAATGAACTTAATTCTAATATCCCTGTCACTCTCTGGATCAGTGATCTGCACGGAGAGGGCGATCGCTTTATGGCTATTCTTCGTGGCCGCTTTGGTATGCTTTATCAGACTTGTCGAGAAGCTCTTCCTAAAACATTCAGTATTAACAAAATCCAATATCTGACAAAAATTATACGGAAAAATGAATATTTTGCAGAAAAAAATATTCTGATGGATACTCAAGACGTGATTTTTTGTCTTGTGCAAATTCTTAAATATAGACTGTCAAATCTGAGACATCGTACTGGTGATGTTTTTCCGCCTGAATTTCGTAATACTATTAAAAGATTACTTTCAGGACTTCCTGTTCCCGACCAGGTGTTTGAAGAACCCATACTATCAAGACGGCTTATCAGTCATTTGGCTCATAGTATTCGAAAAATTCTTCTTGATCGCATACTTGTTCTTGGAGATGTTTTTGATCGTGGTTCGCAACCTGACAAAATAATACGGATTCTTTCCTCTAAATCTTACAGAGATATGGTTGATTATGTCTTTGGTAATCATGATATATTATGGATGGGTGCAGGGGCAGGGAATCAGTCCCTTGTGGCTGAAGCCATGCGTATCACCTGTAGGTATGATCATTTTGAATTGATTGCTCGTCTCGGTTTTGATACTACAAAACTTGAGGCTTTTGCTGAGAAAACCTATCCTGTTGATAAGATCACTGGACGATTCAAGGCGGTAAGTAATAAGGGAAGAAGTATGGAAAAAGCCCTTACTGTTATTCAATTTAAAATTGAAGAACAGACCATCCGAGACTTTCCGGAATATGAAATGGAATCCAGGCTGTGGCTTGATCGCCTTAGAGATATGTTGCAAAATGGGGACACAGCTAACCTTAATGACACCTATTTTCCAACCATTGATTATAAACATCCTGCAAAACTAACAGTTGAAGAACAAGAGGTGATAGATGATCTTACACTTCAATTTACAAGCAATACGAAACTAAAACGATTGCTCGGGTATTTTTTTAAAAAAGGTGAAACGTATCATATTCACAATAATACATTGAACATTCACGCACTTGTCCCGTCTAAAGCTGATGGATGTTTTGAAGAATTTCTCGGTAGAAAAGGTCGAGATCTACTGGACTTTGTTCAAGATACTATAGAGCGTGTCGGTGCTAGGTATTTATCTGGAGAACCTCAGGATAAAAAGGATCAAGCTCTGTTTTTTTACCTCTGGTGTGGTCCCAAATCACCATTTTTTGGTAAACATGCTATGAAAACCTTTGAGCGATACTTTCTGGTTAATGAAGAAAATCATGACGAACGATCATTGTATTGGAAAAAAAATATGCAGACAGATTCATTTAAGCAGAAATTAAAAGATGAGTTTGGTATTCAGCGAGTTATTTACGGACATACTCCTGTGAATTATCTGGAAGGCAAGCAGATGGCCTCAAGTGATGGAGTAGCTATTAATGTTGATGGTGGCTTTGCAGCAGCCTATTATAATCGAGGACATGCATTGGTGCATACACCATATCAGCTTTTTGGAATTATTCTTCCTACCCATGAAGAGATGCAGGAAGCTGCGGAAAACCTTGTTTCTGCTCCTCTTGATATCGAATTAATTGATGAATTCAGGCAGCCGATGAAGATAAAAAATACTGCAAAAGGAGAGCTGTTAAAACGTCAAAGTACAGCTCTATTGAGCAGAATTCGTGAATTAACCCAGGAAACAGATTAAGGGCTCGTTCAAAAATAACTCCATATGCGAGGCGCGTAAATTTTCTATTACTTCGGCGTACTAAAGTACGTCGTAATGATAGAAAATTTGCAGCAACGAAGCAGATGGAGAGTTTTTACGACGCCATCACTGTTGAACAAGCTCTAATCACTGAACCCTTATCTCAGAATAAATTAAATCGGGTTGAAGTATGAATATAAATTATGGAATGGAAATAGTAAGAGCCACAGAGATTGCGGCACTTACAGCGGCTCGTATTCAAGGGCTAGGAAACCATAAAGAGATTCTCAACGAAGCCAGGAATGCAATTAATACAACATTAAACAGATTAATGATTAATGGATTTGTTATTAATGATAGATTTAAAAAACGAGATAAAATAGTAACGTTGCCAACCTTTTTAGGACAGGGGGGGCCGAATATGGATATTATGGTTGTTGCCCTTGAGGCGCACAGAGCTGCAGCTGATGGACGTAATAATTCCACTTCTTACACTGTTATAGCAGAGGATGGGACAATTAAGCCTATTCCTAATCTTCAAATGTACAAAATAGTTGTTGGACCGAAGGTTGGAGAAGTTATTGATATTAATCAATCGCCTGCTGCCAATGTTAAACGAGTGGCAAGAGTGTTACGAAAATATACTGAAAATGTTACTGTCTGCATTTTGAATCGTGAACGTCATCGTGGGTTGATTAAGGAAGTCAGAAGTTGTGGGGCGCGGATCAAGCTAATTGAAGAGGGAGAAATTTCCGGTTGTCTTGCTGCGATTAGTGGCCAAAAAGCAGACATTTATATGGGCTATGGGTTTGCCCCTGAAGGAACAGTAGTGGCTGCCGCCATTCGCTGTCTTGGTGGTTACTTGGAAGGAAAAATATCATATGGTGATGACTCAGATCGTGCGAGAGCAAAGTCAAGTGGTATCGATAACTTTGATAAAGTGTTCAGAGTCGAGGATTTAATAAATTCTCGTAAAATTTCTTTTGCAGCAACAGGAGTCACAGATGGTGAATTTCTGGAAGGGGTTCGGTTTACATCGACGGGTGCAGTAACGAATTCATTTGTGGCTAGAAGTGAAACTAGAACCTATAGAAACTTGATAACTAACCACTTTTTTGATTATAATCCTGTGTTTTGATTGCGTTGTGATTTTATACAGGTAGTACTTACAGGGACAGGAGTTTGATAAAGCAAGGTGCGATTAATTATTCGATTTTAAATTATTTACCAGATTAATATGAAAGCAAAAATTATTAACAACGTTATCGTCATAGATTTTGGAACAAAAGGTTTTAAGAAAGGGTATCTGAAAGAATTCCTGAATGCGATTAGCAAAATTCTAAAAACACATGATAACCATTTATTATTAGACCTTTCTCAAGTGGACAGTCTCGATGATTATGGTCTGAACGGTTTATTGAAAACAATGCAACTAATGGCCAAACTTAGGCGTGATAAGATTACGTTATGTTGTGTCAGTGACAAGGCGAAGACTTTTATTGGCACAAAAGGAATGGCTGCACGTTTTACTTTCGCGGGAAGTCGAGACAATGCGTTTCAGATTATTTCTAAACATGATAATCAAAATAACCCATTAAAGAAGGACAATGATTGTCCGGAACATACGCAGGGTACTAACAACAAGGAGAATCCCAAAAAGAAAGGTGGCATTATTGTTGACGACAGTTTCTTTCGAGAAATAATATCACCCGACAAACAAATGAAGTACGATGTCATACAGTCAGATGATAGTTTTTTTCTGGAAAACCAGGACATACTCAAACAATCACCGGTCAAGAAAACCAAACAGCCAAACGATAAAAGAAAAAGTAAAAGAGTGGGCGAAAATCAAATTATAGAAGATGGTGTGCCTATTTCTTGTGTCAATACATTCACAAAGAAAGAAAGTAAGGGAATGCTTGTGAATGTTAGTAAGGGTGGGTTGTGTATGGAGTCTGATGAAGCACACGAAATCGGAGATCGTTTGCAGGTGAAATTTGTGATAGGGAGAGTGTTTACGATAAAAGAAAAATGTGTTATTCGTTCATACGAGGAAAGACAATATGGCCTTGAATTTGTCAATATCTCATCAAAAGCCCAGTCAGATATTCTCAGAGTTACTGGATATTAAAATAACGTATAATTCAGTTTTTTATTCTTGAATCGAATCCTAATGGTTACATTAGAATGTGCAATTATTTATCAGGGAAATGTTGGCTTTTCAGCTGGTCATACATGGCTTTACCTATCCCCATACCATCACCTTCAGATGTCTGTTTAGCCATTTCCATATCAAGCATTTCCTGATAAAGCGTGTTGGCCATATCATTTTTATACATCACAGAATCTGGAACTGATTTCCTCATGGACTTATACATCTCATTTACATAGATTGCTTCGAAGTCTCTACATGATTTCCGAAGTGACAGCAATTCTCCTTCTTTTGGGTCAGTTGCTTTGTTTTTGATGGTGCTGTCTGTGTAAGGTGATCGTGCGTCTATTGATATATTCATATGTTGTGACTGGTAGTGGTATTGAAAGTATTTTGGCTTGGGTTTAAAACATCCCAAACTACTGACGGCACCCTGAAGTGTAACTATTCCTAAGTTCAGACTTTTTGTGAGTTCATCACACATGAGCCTGTTGATTTAATGCCTTTTTGCCCGATCTCTTCGTTAAATGAAAAATTTTATCCTCGGAATATCAACCATATGCCTGCGGTAAAATTTCCCATTTACCTCGACATCGAACAAAAATGCTATTAAATCAACGGACTCATACATGACATGATGGTATCGTAAAAAGTCCGGAAGTGGGATGGATTTGTAAAAAACTTCATATTCGAGGCGCGGAAATTTCGTATTATTTCGGCGTACTAGGGTACGTTGAAATGATACGAAATTTGCAGTAACGAAGAAGATGAAGAGTTTTTACTAATCCATCATACATCATAAAACAATAAGTTCACCATGCATTGCACCAGCAACTTTGATAGCCTGAAAAATGGCGATTAGATCCCTTG
>JAOZTO010000155.1 GCA_029942265.1 Desulfocapsa sp. | reverse complement strand
CCATCGTCAGGGGTATGGTGAAAACTTCAACACCGTGCAGATTGAATATGCGTACTGGCTCCGCAACAAACATAGGGAAAAGCTTGTTGATATTCTTTGCCAGATTGTTGGCCAGTTTCGGCGAGATTTCTGCCGAACAGGTTTTTAGCAACTGCTCACTCCTTTCTACATTCACGTCTTCATTCTGAAGATAGTAGACGATACCCAATCAGAGTCACCCTAAACTGTCACGCATCTGTCACACCTGATTGGGTACACTCCCCATATATATTCTTAAACCGGTTGTTGAATCTTGATCTTTGAAAATTGAATATGAGTGTTGTGGACAATTTCATTTAACCAGGGGAGGTGTATGTAATGGGTGTAGAAAAAATTATTTCAGGTGGACAGATTGGTGTAGACAGGGTGGCATTAGATGTTGCAAGGAAACTTGGCATACCCTTTGGCGGCTACATGCCGAAAGGGCGAAGGGCAAAAGATGGCAAGGTTCCTGGTCGGTACAGCAGATATTATATGGTTGAATTGCAGACCGGGGGGTATCCATCTCGTACGAAAAAAAATGTTGAAGAAAGCGACGGTACTATAATTTTCTGCAACGGCAAGCTGAAAAGTGGCTCAAAGCTTACAAAGGATTATGCTAGAAAAATAGGCAAACCGTATTTTGTTTTTGACCTTGAAAGCATACCTCAGTTCAGGCGCCAAACGGTTTTTAACGGGTGGCTAAATAATTATAAGGTCAAGGTCTTAAACGTTGCAGGCCCTTGCTATAGCGATGAACCAGGAAATGTTTTATTGATCCGAAGAACCATGTTTTCATTGCTTGATCCATCATTCTTGTAAGTAAAAAAATGATTCCAATGCCATGTTTTCTTTGTGGAAAACATGGTAGGGAGAGGCAGATTGTATCTCTATGAACATATTTAGGAGGATAATGCATGAAAGATTTTCAAATTCATACTGTTTGTGACGAAGGTTACATTCTTGATTTATTAAAAAGGGCTGATGAAAATAATGACCCTGACTCTCAATATACAATAGCTCTTATGTATGAAGAGGGACGCGGCTTTGAGCAGAATTACCAGAAATCTGTTGAATGGTACTTAAGGGCAGCAGACCAGGGGCATGAACTTGCTTTGTTAAATCTTGGTAATGCTAACAGTAACAGGGGGAATGCTTATCATCCACTGGCAGAAAAGTATTACTTATTGGCGGCTGAGAAAGGTAGCACAGATGCATTGTACAATCTTGGCTTGTTATATCTCAGAACAGACAGTGATATGCTGGATGAGAAAAAAGCTTTGTTCTGGTTTGTAAAAGCGGCTGAAAAAGGAGATCCGGATGCTCAATGCAATATAGGTTTTCTGTTTTCTGAGGGAATTGAAACTCAACATGATTATACAAAGGCTGCGTATTGGTATGAAAAGGCAGTGGAGCAAGGTGATGCAAAGGCACAGTTTAATTTAAGTGTCATGCTTGCTGCCGGTCTCGGTGTAGAACCGGATGAGATCCGGGCAGCCGAATTATGCCTAGAGGCTGCCCGGCAAGGAAATCCCAAAGCGCAGTGTCAGGCAGGTGTTTATTATGAATCCGGTACTGTTCTCAAGCAGGATTACAAAGAGGCAGCAAAGTGGTTTCACCTGGCCGCTGAAAATGGAGACAGCAAGGCACAGTTTAATATGGGACTCATGTTTGATAGAGGTAGTGGTGTTGACCAAGATCAGCAAAAGGCTTTTTTCTGGTTTGAATACTCTGCCGAGCAGGGAAATGCTGGAGCCCAATGCAACCTTGGACGCATGTGCGTAATTGGGGAAGGCATTAAGGTAGATCTACAGAAAGCAATTCACTGGTTTGGTAAGGCTGCTACTCAAGGGCATATGGTTGCTCAATGCAATCTTGCTTTTATGTATCTGAATGGGGAGGGCGTTGAAGAAAATGGACAATACGCTGCAAAATGGTTTCTGGGTGCAGCTGAGCAGGGTGATGCTGAAGCGCAGTATCAACTTGCCGAATTGTACAATGAGGGAACCGTGGGTGAAGAACATATCAAGGATGCCTATGGCTGGTTTCTGAAAGCAGCCAATCAAGGACATGATGGTGCTCAGAAGGCTCTTGTCTCCATCTATCAAAAAGCAGCTGATCTGGGAGATCTCAATGGGCAGTGCCTCCTTGCTTCCGTGTATAAAGATGGCGAGGGCATTGAACAGGATTTATCTAAGGCTTTGTTTTGGTATCAAAAAGCAGCAGACCAAGGAGATGCTAGTGCACAGTATAGACTTGGTTGTATATATGGAAATGTCGAAGAAGTTAAGAATCTTACTACGGCTCTATTCTGGTATCAAAAAGCTGCTGATCAGGGAGATGCTGGTGCACAGTATGCTCTTGGATCCATGTATGAATGTGCCGAAGGTGTTGAGGAGGATTTTTCTAAAGCAGTATTCTGGTATCAAAAAGCTGCGGATCAAGGAGATGCTGATGCTCAGTATTTTCTCGGTTTCATGTATGAAAATGGCAAAGGTACTGAAGAAAATTTCCACAAGGCTGTGTTTTGGTTTCGCAAATCAGCAGACCAAGGAGATGATGATGCTCAGTATGAACTAGGCCGACTGTACAGAAATGGCATCGGAGTTGAACAGGATTATGAAGAAGCTCACAGGTGGTTTTCAAAAGCAGCCAACCAGGGGCATGAAGACGCGCAAAAGGTTCTTGACGATAACGGAGCTGAATAGACACTTCGATTTCTTTCTTAACAATCCTAAGGGCTCATTCAACAAGCCCTAAGTGTCACACTTCTGTCACAGTCGTTGGTGTAAAGTGCAACTATATGATTTTTAGAAACCATTTAACAAAGGAGAAACAATGGATAATTTAAGATGGATTAGAGAGTTTCCTGCATTAGATGATATTGATCCCTATAATCCTGATCCCGTTGCGTACCAGATGCATGCTACCTTAGATGCTTTTGCTGCAGGTGTACTTCCTAATGATGAGTATACATTTGCCCACCTGCTTCATTTCATCACTTCCATTATCAAGGAACAAAAAAAACCTGATACGTTTATCACATGGGGTGGCAACTGGTCGGTGATACCCACTGACAAAACTGCACCCTCTGATGTACGGGTGGAACTCATATTTTTTCCTTCGTATATAGCTGTGAGTCTTCTCACACTTTTCTGGTATCGATATCCTAAAGAGGCTGAAGCTATACCCGGTTTCTTTACTGCGCTGCACGAAGGTCTTTATTTTATCACGGCCAGAGGACTGTATGGCCATGGGATAGAAGGTGATGAACAGCGCGATGAGGCAATACGGATTCTCCTGAAAGGGAAAGTGCATCATTACCTACAGGAAAACCTGGATAATTGTGAAAAATGTCAAGCCCTGTACGCAGCTTTGATCCAATTTAAGACAGATTATTTTCGGAAGAGGGCGTTCAGATTTGAATACCTTGAATTAATTAATGAGTTGGGTGATTTTCCCAATATTGCCCTTACGGAGACGCCATATTTCTCATGGTGTCCCGGCAGCAACAGTACAATAATTATTCTAGAGGCTCCGTATACAGTATCTCCTGATAGTGAAATTACAACAAAAGAAATTGTTATGGATGTGGCAGCAAGAACCAGCTGTGCAGCTATCCTTGGCAAGGTCTCAAAACAGGATAAACGATACACTGGGGCACTCGGTTCGGATAATGAAGATGCTGTAATTGCCTACAACCAAATCATAAAAAAAATAGTGGAGTGTAAAAGAAATGCTGGTGATCAAAAAGATGAAGAAAAACAGATATTACATCTGATTATCCGTGGCATGGCTGATAGAGACGGACTTGATGTTGAAATTAGCACTCGAAACGGCCGCTCATGTGATAGGGATATATTAGAAGGAATCACTGATCGACTGCCATGGAACCTTGAGAGGTACAGCCAAAGGGCATACACGGTTTCTGTGGATAGTCTCTTTGGAGGAGGCAGTAAGTATCTTGATTTTTTCAAGGAGGGATATCCCGGCCGACAGGATCTTCCTGGCTTTGGTCAAAGCCATAATGCACTTGAAATAAGATTGAGCCATACGATTCGTACTTTGGCTCTAGGGAGAATTAAAGATTCACTGGTCCAGGCCATAGAATCATTTATGGAGAGAAATTATGTGTGATCGTAAAATGGCGACTGAAACAGCTCAGGCTGAAACAGCTGTGTTTGTTTATGGTACACTTAAAAAAGGCTTTGGTAATCATCGCCTTTTGTCTGGAGCGGTATTTTTAGGACAAGCTGTGACGGAAGAATTTTATGCCCTGTATGTTTCTGGTATTCCATTTGTTATTCGTGATAAGCAGGTGAGTTCTATCCATGGTGAAATTTACCTGGTGGGGCAGGCAATGCTTAAAGATCTTGATAACCTGGAAGGGCATCCAGGCTGGTACAAAAGGGAACAGATTTCTGTATGCCTGCAAGATGGTAAATGTACGAATAAATATATCCACGCATGGATATATTTCTTTCCAAAGCCGATCGGACAACTTCAGGCGGATGGTATCTACGGGTAAAGCTTCTCTTTGTCTTTTCTATTCTCAATATTTTTATCAATGGGTCACTCTTTGTCTCATCAATAGTGTTAGTATACTGTCATTAAATAATTATTAAAAAGGAGATAAATAATATGTGCGAACTACTTGGACTTTCATTTAATAAACTGGTGTCACCACGCTTTTCATTTGCAGGCCTTCTTACTCAAACGCATCGCCACAAAAATGGTTGGGGCCTGGGGAGCTACCCTGATGGCAGTAGCAGTGCTCAGGTATTTAAAGAACCCATAACGGGCAAGACCAGTTCACTTGCTGATTTTATTTCTGCACCTCAACAATTACATTCAAAAACATTCGTCGGTCATATTCGTATGTCGTCGTGTGGTGGTGATTCATACGATAACACACATCCCTTTAATCGATTTTACTGTTATCGTGAATGGTTGTTTGCCCATAATGGAACCCTTCGTGATACCAGCGGTCTTCAAAGTAAATTTCTTCCGCTAGGTCAGACGGACAGCGAAAAATCCTTCTGTTATCTATTGGGTAAAATGGGTGAGAAACGTCTTCGACCAACGAGTCGTGGCAATTATATCGGCTTTGACAGCAACGCAATAGCAGGAATCAGGGAGATACTTCTTGATATTAATAATAGGGGGGATGGACCGTTTAACTGCATATTCACTGATGGAACATATCTGTTTTGCTACCGTGATATTAGTGGCAGGAGAGATTTGTATTATCTCGAAAGGAAGGCACCTTTTCAAAGAACAGTAATGCGTGATACAGAGATGGAGATTGACTTGAATATTGAGAAAAGTCAGGATGAGGTCGGTGTTATAGTTGCAAGTAATATGCTTACCGATGAAGGTTGGACATCCTTTGCACCAGGGGAGCTCAAGGTCTGGAAAAATGGAATCCCTGTTGATTCCCGACTTGTACCCAGTGAGACAGTAATACACTGTGGAGCAATATTACCTCAAGGCTAAATACGTCACAACCACATTGGCGGTCTGAGATTGAAGGGATGGGTCAGGTGAAAGCCGTTAAAGAACGAACTGAGGGAAAAACTTGGAATGATGCTGAAATCTTCGAAGGATTGTTGAAATCAGTGCTTTCAAGCAATACAGACTGGTCTACAATTGAACGTGTGCTGCCAGAACTCAGCAGTTTATTCGATGGATTCAATCTTGAATCCTACTCTCAATTGTCGGAATTAGACATTACAACTCGTTTTGTTCCATGGTTCGAGGAACGAAGTGCGGGGTCACAGACATTACAAAGAAGCCTAACTTATCTGATAAAAACGGCGAAAATTCTAGTTGATTGGAGTTCCAAACATGGATCTGCAGAAAATTATTTCACTTCGCTGTTAGATCATGTTCAGGGTGATCCCAAGATCGCTGCGATGAAGCTTGGCTTGCCTTCAAGTCGGTATAAATTGCCGGCATTTGGCATTGCTCTTGCGGCGGAAGCCTTAAGAAATATTGGGTTTGACTTGGTTAAGCCCGATCGACACATTCTTCGAGCAGCAGGTTCTTTCGGTCTTGTTGAGTTTATCAGATGGGAGGATCGAGGAGCTACAAAACCGCCAAATGCGAGACCATCGGAACTTCTGGAAACCATGAGCAATATGGAAAAATTTGCAGAATCCGTAGGAGAGTGCTCTTGTTTGGTTGACAATGCAATATGGCTGCTTTGCGCAAGGAGTGGCTCACACCTCTCAAATGAGGATTTGAAGGGGTTGGT
>JAOZTO010000154.1:3661-6314 GCA_029942265.1 Desulfocapsa sp. | reverse complement strand
ATCCTGGCAGCAACAAAGAGAGAGTTGTGTTTGATGCGTCATAGGGGTATTGATCGAAACTGATCTTCATGCCATGTTCCAGCGCATCGTCCATCAACTCTAGTATTTTAGTCATCTTGCCCCAGTTGTTTTTTCCGAGACATTTCAGATGTGAAATATGGATTCGACAACCACATTTTTTTCCAATTTCAAGCATTTCTTCCAGGGCTTCTATGATATGATCTTGTTCGTTGCGAGTATGAGCGACCAGAATACCCTCATATTTTTTTACAATATGACCAAGTGCAATGAGTTCTTCGGTATTTGAATAACTGGTGGGCGGATAGATCAGTCCAAGTGATAAACCCAAGGAACCCTGCTTAAGAGTGTCTTCCAACATAACACACATTGTTTGAAGTTCGTCTTGTGTGGCAAGAGTCATTTTATGTCCCATGACAGCCATTCGCAGGTTGCAGTGGCCAGTCAGTGAAGCAACATTGAGTTTCACTGTTTTTTGGGAAAGTGCATGAAAAAAATCCTCCATACTCAGAGCATCCCAACCTTCATCAGCTATACCTGCCATGGGTTCAATAATATCAGCCACCAGCTGTTTTGAATCTTCTGTCATTGGTGCGGCTGATATACCATCTTGTCCGATTATTTCTGTGGTCACTCCTTGATAGAGTTTATGAAGTATAGGGTCTCCGTTTAAAAACATAACATCTGAATGACTATGCATATCGATGAATCCCGGGGTGAGCACTTTCCCATCGGCGTCAATGACGGTGCGTGCTTGTATATGGTCGAGATTCCCAATATCAGAGAATATGTTTTCTGTAACAGCGACATCTCCTTTGAAGGGTTTCTTTCCAGAACCATCGAAAATCTGTACATTTTTAATCAAAAAATCTGCCATTGGATCGTTGCCTCGAGATGTTGTTGAGTTTGCTTGATGCAAAAAAACAGTCATGCAATATAAAAATGCAAAAACATTTGCAATAACGATTAACAGAGAACTTTTTTTCTGTCAAGTAGTTTTTGGTTTGAGGGGGGCTTTGCTATACAAATTGTTAAAATGGTAATTCAGACTGATCTTGCATTTAGGGAAAATGGCGTGTAAATATTTATGAGCCTGTTGATTTAATACACTCGATAAAAGGTGATGGCGTCGTAAAAACTCAAGGAATAGAATCACAATGAAACAGCCTGTTTTAGAGCTCAAAAATATCCACAAAGCATTTCCCGGTGTCAGGGCACTTGATGGCGCATCTTTGAATGTTTACACGGGCAAAGTGATGGCTCTTTTAGGTGAGAATGGTGCTGGGAAGTCCACTCTTATGAAAGTCCTTACAGGGATTTATTCACTGGATAGTGGTGAAGTACGTTATGAAGATCGTCAGGTGAAATTTTCCGGTCCCCGTGATTCTCAACAGGCAGGGATTAGCATCATTCACCAGGAATTGAATCTTATTACTGAATTGAGCATTGCCGAAAATATCTTTTTGGGACGTGAAATAACCAATGCATTTGGTGGAATTAACTGGCCTAAAATGCATGATGAAGCTGATGCCTTATTGGCTCGTTTAAATGTGAAGCATAAATCATCAAAACTCCTTGCTGATCTGAGCCTTGGAGAGCAGCAGATGGTTGAAATTGCAAAGGCTTTATCCTACAAGTCTAAAGTTATCATCATGGATGAGCCAACGGATGCATTAACGGATACCGAAACAGCGTCGTTGTTTGCAATAATTAATGAATTACGGGATGAAGGCTACGGCATAGTCTATATCTCGCATCGATTAAAAGAAATTTTTCAGATTTGTAATGATATAACCGTCCTGCGTGATGGTAAATTTATTGCCCAGCGTCCCATTGATGAGATTAACGAAGATACCCTGATTGAGTTGATGGTAGGACGAAAACTTGAGGAACAGTATCCACGTATAGAGGCTGTTCATGGTACTGTCTGCTTAGAGGTTAAAAATGTATCAGGTGCCGATATTCACGATGTTTCGTTTACATTGAATCATGGCGAGATATTAGGCGTTTCCGGTTTAATGGGTGCTGGACGAACTGAACTTATGAAGGTTATTTATGGTGCGTTAAAACGAACGTCTGGTGATGTTGTGCTGGAAGGTGACGTAATTAATGCAAAGACACCAGAGCAGGGGGTAAAGCATGGCATCGCATATATTTCAGAAGATAGGAAAGGTGAAGGTCTAATTCTAGGTTTGTCGGTGAAGGAAAATATGTCCTTATGTTCATTGAAAAATCTATCTAAAGGAGTGTATTTAGATCATTTAGCTGAAAAAAAATCAGTCCAGAACTATATTAAATTGTTTAATATTAAGACACCTGGGATGAATCAGACGGTAGGCAATTTGTCCGGAGGAAATCAGCAAAAAGTAGCCATAGCAAAAGGCTTGATGACTAAACCCAAGGTTTTAATTCTTGATGAGCCGACACGCGGCGTTGATGTAGGAGCCAGAAAAGAAATTTATCAATTGATTAATGAATTTAAAGCGGAAGGGGTCAGTATCATTCTCGTATCTTCTGAAATGCCGGAAGTACTTGGCATGAGTGATCGAATTTTAGTGATGCATCAAGGTAGAATCAGTGGCGAGTTTGTGGTAAATGAAGCTGATCAGGAAAAACTGATGGCTTGCGCCGTTGG
>JAOZTO010000154.1:0-3561 GCA_029942265.1 Desulfocapsa sp. | reverse complement strand
GTTTCTTTCTTGAACGAATATTTTTTCACGCTCGCCAATATTCTCAATATCCTTCGTCAAACCTCTGTGATTGCAATTTTAGCGGCAGGGATGACATTGGTTATTTTAACGGCTGGTATTGATCTAAGTGTTGGTTCTATATTAGCGTTATGTGGCGCATTTGTAGCCTCTATGATCAGTATTGAACTTCCTGTTTTAGTTGCTGTCCCAGTCTCGTTATTTGCAGGTTTGGCACTTGGCTCTATGGCAGGTGTTATTATCGCAAAGGGCAAGGTGCAAGCCTTTATTGCAACTTTAGTGACCATGACTCTGTTACGAGGGGTCACTATGGTATATACTGATGGACGGCCAATCTCAACGGGTTTTACTGATATTGCAGACAGCTTTTCATATTTGGGTACAGGTTATTTGCTTGGCGTTCCAGTTCCTGTTTGGTTGATGGCTGGCGTTTTTATTGGAATCTGGTACGTGTTGAATCACACCCGTTTTGGTCGATATGTTTATGCATTAGGCGGTAATGAATCTGCAACTCGTCTTTCCGGTATTAATGTGGATCGTATTAAAATTGGTGTTTATGGTATCTGTGGCTTGCTTTCTGCGCTTGCAGGAATCATCGTCACATCACGATTATCGTCAGCCCAACCAACAGCAGGTATGGGATATGAACTAGATGCAATTGCGGCTGTTGTTGTTGGAGGAACAAGTTTAGCAGGTGGAAAAGGTCGGATTATGGGCACTTTAATTGGCGCTCTTATAATTGGTGTGTTAAATAATGCATTGAACTTGATGGATGTTTCATCATATTACCAGATGATTGTTAAAGGAACAGTGATTTTACTCGCAGTCATGGTAGACAACAAGCAGAAATGATTTTTCAGATCAGGGTGTTTTTCCCTGATTTAACCATTAAAAGAAGAGGATGATACAATGAAAAAACTCACGACACTGTTAGCTGCTGTTATTCTAGCTTCATTTAGTACAGCTGCAATGGCCCAAGAAACTATTGCCCTAGTTGTTTCCACGTTAAATAACCCATTTTTTGTAAGCATGAAAGATGGAGCCGAAAAGAAGGCACAAGAGTTAGGCTATAAACTTATTGTGCTTGATTCTCAAAATGATCCTAGTAAAGAATTATCAAATGTAGAAGACCTTGTTGTTCGTGGTGTCAAAGCGATTTTAATTAATCCGACTGACTCAGATGCCGTAGCCAATGCAATTCGAGTTGCCAATCGTGCAGAAATTCCCGTTTTAACTCTTGATCGTGGTGCTACTCGTGGTGAAGTTGTCACTCATATTGCCTCTGATAATATTGCCGGTGGAGAGATGGCTGGTGATTTCATCCGTGAACATGTCGGTGAGAATGGACGTGTTGTGCAACTTGAAGGTATTGCTGGAACATCTGCTGCTCGTGAGCGCGGAGAAGGTTTTATGAAAGCGGTTAAAAGTGGCAAAATGCAGTTACTTGCAAGCCAACCTGCTGATTTTGATAGAACTAAAGGGCTTAATGTAATGGAAAATATGCTTGCTTCCCAACCGGATATGCAGGCTGTTTTTGCACAAAACGATGAAATGGCATTAGGTGCCATACGTGCAGTTCAAGCATCTGGAAAAGACATTTTGATCGTTGGTTTTGATGGGACAAATGATGGTATTGCGGCTGTTAAGCGTGGTTTGCTCGGAGCAACCATTGCTCAGCAACCTGCTTTAATTGGCGAAATTGGCGTAGATTCGGCTGTGAAGGTATTAACTGGTCAAAAAGTAGAGAAGAATATTCCTGTATCATTGATGATGATTGTAAAATGATATTTAACATTTACCTGCCGCTTGTCGTGGCAGGTAAATGAAAATTTGAATAGTGGCTCAGGTTATATGAAAAAATTAGTAGTGTTAGGTAGTGTAAATGCTGATCATGTTTTAACAGTACCTTCTTTTCCACGGCCTGGTGAAACCTTAAAGGGACGTAATTATTCTGTAATTGCTGGAGGGAAAGGGGCAAACCAAGCAGTTGCTGCTGCTCGTTTAGGTGCAGATACTGCTTTTATTGCGTGTGTTGGCGATGATAATTTTGGTCGTACTATTCGAAAAAGCTTTGCTAGAGATGGTGTTAATGTCGATGCGGTGATGGTTGAACAAAATACACCAACGGGTATTGCCATGATCCAGGTAATGCCAAGCGGCGAAAATAGCATCTGTATTTCAGCAGAAGCAAATGGGGCTTTAACTGGTGCTCGCTTAAAACCTCACTATGCCATAATCCAGGAAGCTGATATGTTGTTGATGCAGCTCGAAACACCGTTATCTACAATAGAAATAGCCGCAGAAGTTGCTGTACATGCTGGCACAAAAATCGTGTTAAATCCTGCACCTGCACAAATACTTGATGATGATTTATTATCGCTGATTGATATTATTACTCCTAACGAAACCGAAGCGCAACTGCTTACTGGCATTACAGTAAAGGATAATGCAACCGCTCAGAAAGCGGCTGATATACTTCACGCTAAGGGTGTTGACATTGTTCTGATTACTCTTGGTAGTCAGGGTGTATGGCTTAGTGGGGCGGGATATTCAGAACAGATACATGGGTTCAAAGTTAAAGCGGTTGATACCACAGCCGCAGGAGATACTTTTAACGGCGCACTGTTAACACGTTTGCTAGAGGATGCACCAATGGTTCAAGCCATTCGGTTTGCTCATGCAGCCGCTGCTATCACCGTCACTGCACATGGTGCCCAAACATCTATACCATATCGATCAGATGTTAATGCCTTCCTTGATACAGTTTAACCCCATCATATCTTAAAGAAAATCACAATTCCTTCCAGAATATTATTTACTGCCACAGAGGACAGTATGAGTCCCATCACTCTGCTGATAATGCTTGCACCTGGAGTACCAATATAGCGGAATAAAAAACTTGATGACGCCATAAGGATAAATGCGGTTAACATCACACACAACATAATTCCTGTTGTCTCCAGCTGTTCTATAAAATTGTACTTATTATTTTCTGTCATAAGGACAGCCGCAAGCATTGCTCCAGGGCTTGCCAGTGAAGGGACGGATAATGGGAATATAGCAATCTCAGTTGCATTACATGTGTATAGGGATTCTACTTCTTTGTCAGGTTTACTATCTCCAAATATCATTGTAAGCGAAAACAGAAATAAAACTATTCCGCCTGCAATTTGGAATACAGAAAGTGGAATACCAATGGCATTTAAAATTATTTCACCTGCAATAATAAAGAAAAGTAATATCAGTGCAGATATGGCTGCAGCTTGGAATGCGATTTTTACTTTTATTTTTGCTGTAAAACATGTAGTAGCTGCGATAAAAACAGGGATCGTGCCTATGGGGTCAATCACTGCGAAAAAGAAAATAAATTTTGCTATATAGTCGTCCATAGATGTTTTTTACTCCTAATCTGAATAGTTGCGTTGCTGATTCTATTGAATGACTGATTTTGATGTTTTCTGATAAAAGCTTATGCATGGTCTCAGGACTATAGTAAATATTCGGCTAGCACCCCATCTTCGCTTGATCCGGCCTGTTCACATA
>JAOZTO010000153.1 GCA_029942265.1 Desulfocapsa sp. | reverse complement strand
AAATTTTTCATTTATCTCGACATCGAACCAAAATGCTATTAAATCAACGGACTCATAGATGGAAATATTTTACAATACCATTATCAAATACAAAAAGGTCATTATAGAATTCTTAACTGAGTGAAGAGGTATGTATCATGAATTATGGGATAGTCAGTCAAGAGCAGCTTGAGCAAATCGATACAATTTTGTCCAGCAAGCTCATTAAACTTGGTGTCGATTGTGTCATTATTATTGATATGGCAGGCAATATTATTACTGTCAAAGATAATGGTGAAAGTAAATATGATGTGTATTCTTTTGCTGCTCTTGCCGCTGGCAACTTCGCAACAGTCGACGCCATGGCTAAACTTGTGGGGGAGGCTGAATTTTCATTACTCTTTCATAAAGGACAGGATTCTAATATTCACTTCAGTAAAATTGATGATGAATTACTTTTGATTTCTATGTTTGGTAAGGATATATCCCTAGGATTTTTACGATTGCACGTTATAGAGGCGATTGAGCAGATCCGTAAAGTATGGGAAGGTGGAAAAAACTGATGTAATATAATACTAGGAACTTGCCCGAGAAGGCTTATTCTCATACAAGTTCCCAGACAGGTTTTACAATTACTGTTACGTGTGATATTGAGGACAATGTATTGAGCTTTATCAACTTAAAAGAAAAAGTCGTCCAGGTTAAAATTGTTTATTATGGCCCTGGACGTTGTGGAAAAACTACTAATCTCGAATACGTAAATCGTAAATTCAGTGATCAAATCCAATCTGAAATGGTCAGTCTGAAAACACATGGAGATAGGACACTGTTTTTTGATTTTCTTCCCTTTGATATGGGGCAGATTAAGGGATACGATATTAAGATTCAATTGTATACAGTTCCAGGACAAGTCAAATACAATGCTACCAGAAAACTTGTTTTAAAAGGTGTGGATGGTATCGTTTTTGTCGCTGATGCCATGGCAAAACAGAGGGAAAAAAACATACGTTCACTCAATCAACTTCATGAAAATCTTCAGGAATATAAAGAATCGATTTTTAAAATTCCCCTTGTTCTTCAATACAACAAGGTTGATTTAAAAGAACATGGTGTTCCGATTTTACCCACTACAGTGCTGAGGAAAGATTTAAATAGCCGGCTTAAAGTCCCTGATTTTGAAGCAAGTGCTATTACAGGATATAATGTTGCTGCAACTCTGAAAAAGATTATCTCGTCAACGGTTGTATCTATACAAAAAAAATTACTTTAGGGGATGAAGGTGACACAAGAGAATTCAAAACATTTCGATGATGATTTGACCCTAGACATGGATAATGAAAATTCTATGGATTTATTTGATTTATCAACTGGTAACGAATCCACCATCGATACACTAAAGACTATTATTCTTTCCATAGATTGGGAAATTACCGACGATATTCTTCAACAGCTCGAAGAGGAACTTGTTGATCTCACTGATGTTTGGTCAGATGATAAAATTAGACAGGTGTACATTCAGGGCCTCAGTAAAATCGGGAAATATATTTATCAACACAAAACAAATGCTCACCCTGATTCAATCAAATTACTGATTTCACTTTATCATAATCTTGAGAGTATAGTGTTGTCGGATCCTCCTATGAGTTCCGAAAACCAAAAAGAATTACTTTTGATAGATGTTAAAAAATTTGACACATTGAAAGTTCAAATAATAGCACAGAACGATCAAGTTGATGATAGTGGTGTTGCTCCTGTTGAGGCGTCTATGAGTAGTGAAGATGCTGTTAATGAACTGCAATTTCTAAAAGCTCAAATCCTTGGAATTGATTGGGAAGTTGAGGGTAAGGAACTACAGAAAATAAATAAAGAAGTATTACGCTTAGAAGATGTATTTATTCAGAGTAAAGCAAAACGTATCTTACTACAGGGCATTGGTGCTTTAAGTTCCTATATTAATAAAAAGAAGAGTCAATCAAATAACGATGCATTCTCACTACTACGCTCTTTTTATGAACTTCTTGAAAAAATATGCTGTAAAGAACTAACAACAGAAGAAGAGGAAAAACATCTCTTATTGGAAGTTGAAAAATTCCAACAATTCAAAAGTGATATTTCCAACGATCAAGAGTCGCTATCAAACACAGACGAACAGGATACTTTTGATACAACTAATGAACAGAGTGATGAAGATGATGCAAAAGTTGCTCTGGATGTTGAAGCACGGTTAGCATCCGTTTTTGGAGATTTTGACGAATCCAACCAACATGCTGAAGAAGATATTGCACTTGCAGGTGTGCATGTTGAAACTGCAGCAGATGATGATACCGATGAAGATGCATTACCATATGCCGATGGTGCTATAGCACCTGCACTCTCAGATGTTGATGATGAGAGTAGCTTTAGTGTTGAAAAAATAGCTGGCGATCTCGCTCAGTCAACCACTCCAGCTGTTCAGGTTGAACCTGTTGTAGGCGATGAATTTGTGGCTCAAGGTGTTGCTGTTGAAACAGAGGCAGATGACGAATCAGAAGAAGATGCGTTGCCTTTGATTGATGGTGAAATTGCTCCTGCGTTGAGTGGAAGTGAGGATGATAGACAACTTGATGAACTTGATTCGATAGCAGATGGTGAACAGTCCAATTCCGATGATCTTGATACTCGATTGGATTCGTTTTTTGATGATGTCTCTCCTGCCGAGCAAGTTGTGAAGGATAATCAGACAGATGTTGTTCCAGCTCTAGATGCTGAAGATATAGCAACCGATGATTCTCTTGCTATTCTTGATGAACAGTTGTTAGCACCGGATGTTGAGGAACCACAAGAAGAAATTGAAAGAGAAATTGACTATGAGTATGAAGAGATAGCTCCAGCCCTTGCCTTTAATAATCAGGATGAAGAGATAGATCTTTCTGAATTATCTGAAACACAAGACGAATCTATCCAAAAAGATTTTGAAGAGACTATCGAAGAAGATATTGAATTGAACCTGCAGGAAACCGTTAGTTTTGATACTTCTCCTTCTGTTGAAGTCGAAGAGGGTGATACTGACCCAGTTGATAAAGATTTGGTGTCACTGGAAGATGAAAACATAAATACTCCAGAAATCTCTTTTTCCGAAACTTCAGAAAAAAAGAATGAAGAAATTGTGTTTGAAGTTGTGGAAGATGATGTTGAAGTTGATTTACTCCCAGGTGAAGAGTACGTAGATGAATTATCCATCGATGCACTTGATATGGAAATTGCTTCCCTTGAAAAAACAGTTAGTACAATAGATTATATAGGAATTAAGGTAGCCATAGATGGTTTACAGGAAAACCTTACAAAAGAAACTGTTCAATCCTATTTCTATGAAATTAATCGGTTACGTTCATTTTCAGAAATCGACAGCACAAATAAAACATTCCTGCAACTTCTTTCAACCGCTGGGCAGCACCTTGAAAAAAACATACTTGAACCGAACCCTGCTGTTTTACTGCTAATAAATGAAATCTATTCTGCCTTGGAAGGTTCCATTGAGTCTTCGTTTGAACAGACGAGCCAGCAACTATATTCATGCACCAGTCAGGTACTTTTTCTTTTACAGGAAGAGAATAAAATAGCTTCCGAAAAATCTGATAAAAGTGATAGCGATATTCAACAAAAAATTGAAGAACCGGTAACGGAATTAGCTATGGTTGACGATGTAAATTTACAATCATACGTAGATAATGAAATTCAAAAAATCCGACAGTATGTTGATGCTGAGATTGCACAGTTTCGCAAGGAACGTTCGTAAGCGTCCAATTAACCGCACCTTGCTTTATCAAACTCCTGTCCCTGTAAGTGTTCATGGAGCGCTTACGAATGTTCCCAATAATTTCTTACCGACCCCTTAGTTAAAGAGGAAGCAGTGCATGGGTAGAATTGAGGTGGCAGTAGCTGCCCCACTGGTCAATACATTGTCCTATTCGTTTGATCCTGAAGTTGAGGGTAATCCTGTTGGGAGAAGGGTCTTAGTCAGAATGGGTGCCCAGAAATTGACAGGATATGTACTTGGATTATTACCAGAAGATACCGTCAGTTATAGAATTCTACCAGTTCTACATTTCCTGGATGACGAACCGCTTTTTCCTGAAAATCTTGTGGAGTTCTTCAAGTGGATTGCAAAATATTACCACTATCCCATTGGTGAAGTAATAAAAACTGCACTTCCATCTGGTACTGCGTTACGTAGTCGTAAAATCGTAAAACTTACTCCATCTGGAAAAACAAATCTTCTCTCTTGGCCCACAGATATTCCAGAAGAGCCGAACTGGTTTACTGTTCTACTCCAAAATGGCAGTCTCACACCCGTAGTATCCAAAACAGTACTACACTCCTCAAACTTTCGAAAAGTCATTGCAGAAATGCAGGAAAAGGAATGGATTCAAGTTGATGACATTCTTGACAAGCAAAAGACTTTTGAAAAGCGTGAGTTGTGTTATTCCATAACAAAAAATATACCATTGCCCGAACTATCAGATGAAAATAATCGTGCAATTCTAAATGAATCGGCAAAGCAAATTGTTGATGGCAAACCACTCTCGGTACCAATAGTTCGAACATTGATGTGTCTGTCGAAGCTTTCTAAAGAACAGGGGGGGCAACAGATCGCTGCGAAAGATGTTCGGAAAATGTATAGTGGTGCTTCAAAGGCTCTGAAAGAGCTCAAAGAACGCAATCTTGTGACTGAAGAAAAAAGACGGGTTTACAGAAATCCTTTTGGCGAAACTCTTGTTCATTATACATCCCCTAAAACTTTAAGTGAGGAACAGAACCAGGTTCTTGGACAGATTTTGCCTGCCTTGAACAAGCAAATATATAAACCATTTATGCTCCATGGTGTGACAGGATGTGGAAAGACAGAGGTGTATCTGCAAGCTACTGCCGAAACACTTAAACAGGGAAGGGATGTTCTGATATTAGTTCCCGAAATTGCATTGGCCACGCAATTGGAAGCCCATTTTGTTTCAAGGTTTGGAGATAAGGTACTTCTTCTTCATTCCGGCCTTAGCACAGGTGAGCGTTTTGATCAGTGGGCACTTGCAGCAAATGGTAAAGGAAAAATAGTTATAGGTGCAAGATCCGCTGTGTTTGCGCCACTTGCTGATCCCGGTCTAATTGTTGTTGATGAAGAACATGATAACGCCTATAAACAGGCAGATGGTTTTCGGTATCATGGTCGAGATCTAGCTGTTCTTCGAGGGAGATACAACAATGCGGTGGTAATTCTTGGTTCGGGGACTCCGGGCATCACGAGTTTTTACAATGCCAAATCAGGCCGATTCCAACTCCTTACTATGGCTAAAAGGATTGAAAATAGAAGCTTACCTCATGTGACTCTTGTCGATCTTCGTGACGAAAAACAAAAAGTTAAAGGCAAGGCAATCGGTCGGAAATTACATCTTGAACTTGATTTAAATCTAGCGCAGCAGAAACAATCCATTCTTCTATTAAATCGTCGAGGTTTCTCTTCCATTTATCTTTGCAAGGATTGTGGGGAGCCGGTGAAGTGCCTTCATTGTCATGTTTCACTTACGTATCATAAGCAACGTGCGCATTTGGTTTGTCATTATTGCGGATATTCTCTGCATGAGAATATTGTTTGTGGGAGTTGCCGATCTGCAAATTTAACACCAGTTGGTTTTGGTACAGAACGAATTGAGCTTGAACTGAATGAGACTTTTCCAGATGCTCGTATTGCAAGAATTGATTCTGATACAGCCACAGACAGGCGCAAATTTATGGCGCTTCTGAAAAAAATGCATGACTGCGAGATTGATATTTTGATTGGAACACAGATGATAGCTAAAGGTCACGATTTCCCCAATGTTACACTTGTTGGAGTGATATGGGCTGATGGTGGTCTGAATATGCCTGATTATCGTGGAGCTGAAAAAACATACCAGCTGTTATCCCAGGTTACCGGAAGGGCAGGTAGGGGAGAAAGTCCAGGGCGGGTGATAGTTCAGACGCTTCGGCCAGAGCATTATGCAATTCAGCTTGCAAGGGATCATGATTTTGAACGACTCTTTGAAAAAGAGATGGAAATTCGGAAAAATCCTATGTTTCCTCCCTATTTAAGGATGATCAATATTAAGATTTCAGGAAGCAACGAAGGACAAGTGCAGACAGCCAGTAAACGAATCGCAACAATGTGTCTGGCAGAAAAAATAGCAGGTGTTGATATTTTAGGACCTGCACCAGCACCAATTGATCGCATTCGTGATCGTTATCGCTGGCAGGTTTTACTAAAAGGATCTGAAACAGTGAATTTACACAGAATGTGTTCACTGGTCACTGACAAACAGTCAACACTGGCTAAGGGAGATGTGAGGATAGCAATAGATGTTGACCCGGAAAGTATGATGTGATCAAT
>JAOZTO010000152.1 GCA_029942265.1 Desulfocapsa sp. | reverse complement strand
AGGACTCTATTTCTTCTTCTGCGGGCTTTAAAGCCCCTAGTAACGCGTGGCATTTTGCTGCTCCTTTAAAATAAGAGGATGTTTCCCCTTTGAAAAAATATATATACAATTACAAGCAATCAGGAGGCCTATAAGTAAGGCAAAATTTTTCTGATTGCTGATGCATTAGATGGATCAACAAGACCTGATTTTCGCAGGTTGCGTTTTCTTTTTGTTGATTTTTTGGTCAGTATGTGACTGGTAAACGCTTTGGAACGTTTAATCTTTCCGGAACCAGTTTTTGTGAAACGCTTGGCAGCGCCTCGTTTTGTTTTCATTTTTGGCATTAGAATACTCCTTTATCTTTCACTAAATTTGAATATATAATCTAACTAAAGGGACTAACTCAAAATCAATTAAGAAATATGAGGAGTCCATATGTCCTTCAGTATCTTACTGTATTTTTGCTTGATCCTAAGCCTTGGGGCCGACAAACATTACCATCTGTCGTCCTTCCATTTTCGGTGGCTGAAGAATAACTGCATCATCAATAAGAGCTTCTGATATTTTGTTCATTGCTTCCAATCCAACGGTTTGGCAATAAACAATTTCCCGACCACGAAAACGCATGGTCAGTTTAACTTTATTTTTTTGACCAAGAAATTTACGAACATGTTTAAGCTTGAAATTGAGATCATGTGTCTCAGTTTTGGGTCTGAACTTAATTTCTTTTGTTTCAACAGTGGTCTGTTTTTTCTTAGCTTCCTGTAATTTTTTCGCCTGTTCGTATCTGAACTTGTCGTAGTTCATAATTCGGCATACAGGTGGTTTCGCATTTGCTGAAACCTCTACAAGATCTAATCCTTCATTATAAGCTTTTTCAAGAGCTTCAGCGGAACTACATACTCCAAGCTGAGAGCTGTCATTCCCAATGAGTCGAACTTCTGGGTGACGGATTGCTTCATTGATATTTACTTTAACAGTATTTTGAACCGGGGCTCTTTTTCCGCGACGTTTAATATTCCTACCTCCAAAAACGGGGATTCATATGAACGGTATCGCTATGATCCGTTCCTAAATTGTATAAATTATATACCACGACCATCTAAACATTCATCAGTTACTTTGGTAATAAAGTCATCAATGGTCATGTCTGCAATATTTTTTCCATTACGCAATCGTACTGTGACAGTTGAATTTTCTTTTTCTTTGTCACCTATGATCAGCATATATGGAACTTTTTCCATTTGTGCTTCCCTGATCTTATAGTTCAACTTTTCATTGCGTAAATCTTTTTCTATCCTAATACCAGCTTTTCTCATTTTTGAATATACGTCTTCACAATATTCGGCTTGGGCATCGGTGATATTAAGAATTCTTGCTTGAATGGGTGCAAACCAGAGTGGAAATACCCCTGCATAATGCTCAATTAGAACACCAATAAATCGTTCAAGAGAGCCCATAAGTGCTCGATGAATCATAATTGGTTGATGTTCCTGATTATCATTTCCGGTGTAGGTCATTTTGAACCGTTCCGGGAGGTTGAAATCGACTTGAATAGTAGAACACTGCCAAGAACGTGCTAACTGATCTTTAATTTTTATATCAATTTTGGGGCCGTAGAAAACACCTTCGCCAGGATCAATTTCGTAGGATAAACCTTTCTTCTCAAGTGCAAGTTTCAGAGCTTCTGTGGCTTGTTCCCAATTGTCATCTGTTCCCACTGACTTTTCAGGTCGGGTGGAAAGATAGATGTCATATTGATCAAAACCAAAGGTTTTCAGTATTTCGAGGTTGAGGTCAAGGATGTTGAAAATTTCATCTTCCAACTGTTCCGGCATACAGAATATGTGTGCGTCATCCTGGGTAAATCCACGAACACGAAGGAGTCCGTGTAGGGCACCTGCACGTTCATATCTATAGACAGTACCTAGTTCGCACCATCTAATAGGAAATTCACGATAGCTTCTTTTGTTACTGTTGTACACTCCAATATGGAATGGACAGTTCATGGGCTTAAGTTGATACTGAACACCGTCTATGTCCATACCCGAGTACATATTTTCAGCGTAAAAATCAAGGTGACCAGAGGTTTTCCAAAGATCCTGACGGGCTATATGTGGGGTGTACAGTAATTCGTAATCATTACGATAGTGAGCATCTTTCCAATAATCTTCAATGAGTTTTCGCAGAAGTGCTCCCTTTGGCTGCCACAAGACAAGGCCAGGGCCAATTTCGTCCTGCATGGTAAAAAGTTGCAACTCTTTACCAAGTTTACGATGGTCACGTTTTTTTGCCTCTTCCAATGCATTGAGATGTTTTTTGAGGGCTTTATTATCAAAAAATGCTGTACCATAAATACGTTGCAACATTTCATTTTTTTCGTTACCGCGCCAATAAGCTCCTGCTACCCGTTGGAGTTTAAATGCTTTAATCCATGATGTGTTTGGGAGGTGTGGACCTCTGCATAAATCGGTGAACTCACCAATTTGATAGAGAGAAACAGACTCAGTGTTAAGGTCTTCGATCAACTCTACTTTATACTTCTCATCTGATTTAGCAAAATAACTAACTGCTTCGGCGCTACTCAGTTCAGTACGGATGAAGGGGAGTGCTTTGCGAATAATCTCCGTCATCTTTGCTTCAATTTTTTCAAAATCCTCAGGTTTGAAATTCTCTCCACAATCAAAATCGTAATAAAACCCGTTATCAATGGATGGGCCGATGGCAACTTTCACATCAGAGCCATATAGTTCTTGAACAGCGTGAGCCATCACATGTGCTGTGGAATGGCGAAGAATTTCAAGGCTTTCTTCGGAACCTATCTGGATAAGGCTGAGGCTTGAGTCACAAGTAAGAGGAAAACCAAGATCGACAATTTTCCCGTCAATTGAAATGGCAACAGTTCTTTTACGTTGTTTATTAGATAGTAATTCGGAGAGGGCTTCACCAACTGTGGTGCCTTTTGGCATGACAGTAGTCTCTCCGTTATCGATGGTAAGTGTGATGTTGGTCATACGTCAATTTTGTTCAAAAAAAGTAAATGCTTAACCAGATAATTCTGGTAGGCGCGGGCGGTTTCGAACCGCCGACTTCCACCATGTCAAGGTGACACTCTCCCACTGAGTTACGCGCCTGTAGTTATAGGTACTGACAAAAGAGTCAGTCAGAACAATGTCAAATACCAATATCTGAGGATTCTGTCAAGAAAAAATAAGTAGTATTATGGCGTGGATGTAAGGTTGAAATCAGGTTGTTTTTGATCGACTGGCAATGGCTCGTGCAAGCGTGTGCTTATCTGCATATTTGATATCCATGCCCATAGGGATGCCACATGCTAAACGGGTTACGAGGATAGACCGGTTTAGTAACCTGTCAATAAGATAGTTTGCGGTGGCCTCACCCGGTACTGTAGAGCTTGTTGCAATAAAAACTTCTTTTATTTTGTTGGTGCTGAGTCTTGCCTCAAGTTCCCTTATTTTTATTTCATTGGGACCAATCCCATCCATTGGAGCAAGAACACCATGTAAAATATGGTAATGCCCGAGGTAGTTACCTGCTTTTTCTATTGCAATAAGGTCTCCTGGCTGCTCGACAACACAGATTAGGCTTGCATCTCTTTTGTAATCAGCACAAATTGCGCACGGATCGTTTTCTGAAAATGTAAAACAGCAGGAGCAGAGTTGTATTGAACTGTGAAGATCTGCTAGTGCTCCTGCAAGTTCTCGTGCTTCACCGGCGGGTCGCCTGAGAATTGTGAGAGCTAACCTAGATGCGGTTTTCTTGCCAATTCCTGGAAGCTTTGTGAGGTCGAGAATTAACCGTTCAAGTGCTTGTGGGATAACCTGTTGAGACATATGATGAATGATGAGTTGTAAAAAAGGGCGACAAGACCCTATGAAAAAAGGTTAGAAACACCAGGAATATTCATACCGCCTGTGAGTTTGGACATTTCTTCTTTTTCAAATTTCTTTACTTTTCGTAAAGCATCATTTGTGGCGGCTATAATAAGATCCTGCAACATTTCTTTCTCATCTGATGAGATAATATTTTGTTCAATATCTATGCTGAGTATTTCATTTTTACCATTGGCGGTAACTGAGACCATCCCGCCACCAGCCGTTCCAGTTTCGGTTTTTATTTTTAGCTCTTCCTGAATGGTGGCCATCTGTTTCTGCATCTGTTGAGCTTGCTGCATGATCGCATTCATATCCATGATTAAATCCTCTTGTGTTGTAAAGATACCCATAGTCATAACTGAAAATATGGAATTATCTGCTTCTTGGGCCTACTCGGATATCGCCAATTTGCCCATTAAAAATTTCAGTAGTCATTAAAACCAATGAATCATTTGCTAGTGTTTGTCTGAGCTTGTGTGGACTGTTAGATTTTTCTGCACTTACATCATCGTCTTCTTCAGGAGTGATAAAATGAACCGTGAGGTCTTTTTGGAAGAAATCCAGAACAAATTCTGTAAGCAGTTTACTATTGTCCTTTTGGCGAAGCATTGTGCAATTGGTATGATCTCCATAGTGAAGATGTAGTTCACCATCAATTTCTTTTACCGATTCTGTTCGTTGGAGATCCTGAGCCATCCAAAGTTTGCGGTCTTTAACGTGCTCGATAAATCCAGGCCAATCACGTCTGATATCTCGTTGGTTGTGGCTGACTGCTTGTGTATCATCATTTTCAGTGGATTGATGTGTTGCGGCCACTTGCCTTTGTGGTGGGGGAGGAGCTTGTTTGGCTGCAACTGGTGGTTTGGGATTATCTGCTGGCACTAAAGGAACTACTGATCCCTCAACAGTTTTTTTTTTACTTGTAGGAATTGCAGGCCTTGATTTTTCTGGGAGTGGCTGTCCTGCTAAAAGAGTTTCCAGTTTTGTGAGAATAGTGGTTACTGGTACAACTTCATCTGCCTCTATTATTTTTAAGAATGTGCTTTCCAGTGCAAGTCGAGGAGTTGTCGAAAATTTCATTTCCTCCACTCCCTGCATAAGGAGGTTCATTTTCATATGGATGGTATTAAGCTCATGCTGTTTAGCAAGAGAGTTGAACGTTTCAAGTTCCTGTGCCGGAATATCTATAAGTTCCTGACAACCATCAATTTTACAGAGAATTAAGGTTCGGAAGGCATTTAGTAAATCGGCAGTAAATCGTTTTAAATCAACACCGAATTCGAAGGCTTCCGAAAGTTTATGAAAGGCAGTGCCTGGATCTTTTTCAAGTAGCGCTTGCGTGATACCAAGAATAATATCTCGGGAAACAAGGCCGAGAACCTGTACAACATCATCTATTGTAATCTGTTTTTCACCGTATGAAAAAACCTGATCCAAGAGGCTGAGACCATCACGAACCGAACCTTCTGATTCGCGCACAATAAGATCAAGTGCTCCACTTTCAATCTGGACGCCCTCTTCAGTGGATAGTTTGTTGAAATGTTGATTAAGATCTTCAGCAGATACACGTTTTAATTCATATCGCTGACATCTGGACAGAATAGTGATGGGGATTTTGTGTAACTCGGTTGTAGCAAACATGAAGAAAACATGATCAGGAGGCTCTTCAAGCGTTTTTAACAGTGCATTGAAAGCCTCGTTTGTGAGCATGTGTACTTCATCGATAATAATAACTCTGTACTTGGAAGATGTGGGTAGGAAACGAATTTTTTCTTTAAGTTCTCGGATTTCCTGGATACCACGGTTGGACGCCCCGTCAATTTCATAGAGATCTAGTGATGAGTCTGATGTGATTTCTGTGCATGATCTACAAGTGTTGCATGGATTGCCATCTGCAGTTTTTTGTTCGCAGTTAATGGCCTTTGCCATGATACGTGCAAGAGTAGTCTTACCAACTCCGCGAACACCAGAAAATAGTATGGCATGGGCGATTCTGTCTCGAACAAGGCTATTCTTGAGTGTTTTGACGACGGGAACCTGTCCCACAACCTGATCGAAATTTTGTGGACGGGATTTTCTGGCAAGAACCAAATAAGACATGTAAAAAGACCTGTCTGGGGGCTATCCGAAGAATAGCTATTCTCGGGGTAAGCTCCTAGGCGTTGAGAATAGGAGCTTACTTAAAAGATGATAGTCGGGACACTGTAACACACCAAGAGTGTCATTACCGTTGCTTCCTTCCAGACCTGGCGGAGTTCATGATTCTTGATTGTACAGAACCCGACTATCAAAATGAAAAATTGTATTGATGATGTATAAATATAAGAGGAGTTACCTAAAACATATATTACATTCTCAGATAAGCTTTTATACACAACTCCAAAGATGCCGTCAAGTGTATTCACGACTAGCTTCTAAGTATAATCACTATAAGACAGAACCCACGTAAATGTAAGTGTTTCAGTGGGTTCTGCGATTGTGGCGGAGGAGGTGAGATTCGAACTCACGGTACTTGCGTACACACGCTTTCCA
>JAOZTO010000151.1 GCA_029942265.1 Desulfocapsa sp. | reverse complement strand
GTTTGAGATCAAGCGCAGACAACGGCTCATCAAGCAGCAAAACTGCGGGCTCGACGGCAAGACCTCTCGCAATTGCCACGCGCTGCATTTGACCTCCAGACAGGTCACTAACTTTTTTGTTGTCGACTCCGGGCAGATCAACCAGTTCGAGCAATTCAGTGGCTTTTTTTCTACGTTCCTTCCGGGAAACTCCACGAACTTCCAGACCAAAACCGATATTATCAGCCACAGTCATTAACGGGAAAAGTGCCAGATTTTGAAAAATCATGGCGGTGGGGCGTTTGTTCGGGCCGATGCCGCGCATATCTTTGCTGCCGATATGTACTTCCCCTTGGGTCGGATCGATAAAACCTGTAATCAGACGTAAAATAGTGGTTTTTCCACAGCCGGATGGCCCCAAAAAACTAAAGAATTCCCCCGGTTTTATACTAACGTTCACATCGGAAACAGCAAAAGTATTTGCCCCCGGATAACGCATACTGACATTGTTAACGTCGATGCCTTGACCAACAATTTGAGCCATATCTTCTCCTTAACACTCTTGTGAGACCTTAAAAACGTTGTCCGCTCACGAGTAAAACCCAGCTTCGCAACTACTGCCTTGACACCCTTTCCAGAAATACTGCAATAAAAGACAAGAGATAGGCGGTAGGCGGTAGGCATCGAAATCAGAAATTTATTCTGAGGTGTGGATGTGGATTGGTTACATGTACTACCAAGGCATTTATACACCTTTGTGGGTGGTAGCGAATTTGAACGTTGTTAAAGTTTCCCGCCATCGATAAATGTAAATATCAGTGGCGGGTTATGATTATCTGTTATTTTCTGTGGGTGTTTATGCAGCCTGGAATCTGTCTCTGTATTCTGTACGTGCCGGAACAAACCATGGTTGTTCTGCAACATACCACCAGAGGTTGGCCAGGGCGTCATCTGGATAGGCTTCGGCAAAAGCCTTTCTAGAAGCATCGTCCAGAAGATCAGCAGCGCCGTTAACAACACTGTTGTAACCGGTGGCTTTTGCCATAACAGCACCAGCTTCAGGTGTAAAAGCCCAGTTCATAAAGGCATACGCCTGCTCGATATTTTTTGCATTTTTAACGATGCATACAGAATCTACCCAGGTCATTGCGCCTTCCTTTGGAGCCATATAAGACACAGGTTTACCTTGTTTTTTCAGGGTAATTATGGGGCCATCCCATGTTTGACCAATAACGCAGTTGTTCTGGAGAAAAGCCAGTTGGAGATCCTGGGCGTTATTCCAAAACATTTTGATGTTTTTCTTTTTCTCAACCAGAAATTTGAAGATTTCATCATAAATCTTACGCATTTTTTCTTCTGATTCGTAAGTGTCGAACATCCGGTTTGATGGTACTTTGCCAATGGCGTCCAGGTAAAGTCCAGCACCGATAAACACAGAATGTGGTCGGCATGTAACTTTTTGCGCAAATTCAGGATCCCACATGCTGCCATAGGAAAGCTGACCATATTTAAAACTTAAATCGTCAGTATTCCATGCCATCGCTTCAGTTCCCCAGTTGTAAGGAAAACTGACTCGCTTGCCTCCAACGACACCACCCAATTTTGCAGAATTCTCATAGAAGGATTCTGTCATATTCTTCAAGTTGGGGATCTTTGTTTCATCGATTTCTCTGTAAAGTTCAAAATCCATTTGGAGAGGAACTTCAGTAATTGAAGGTTGGGCTATATCAAACCCTGTAGCGCGGGCAGCACGTAATTTGTTCATGCATTCCTGGTTGCTACCGTAATTTGTCACCTTAACTTTGATGCCTGTGGATTTCTCAAACGCTGCAATGATTTCTGGTTTAGCATAGTCCGACCATGTGAATAGTTTAAGTTCCCCGGATGACGATAGTGCATTTTTAATAAACCAAGGGCCAGTACTGGCAGTTACAAGTACTGCTGCGCCAGCTACGCCCTGTTTGATAAATTTACGCCGGGTAAGGTCTTTAGAGGGAGTAACTTTTTCGTCCACCTTTTTGTCATCTTTTTCCATAGCTTTTCTCCTGTTGTTATGAGGTTGTGGTTAAGTCTAACCGTTGTGCTCATTCAAGGGGCATGCCCCCTTCGTGTAACTATTTAAAGACATTCTTTTATTTTTAACTGTTTATAACAGTTTATACTGGTTTTGGATAGTTGAAAAAGCATTGTTCTCTTCATTTACACGTGTAAAACATATACCATCTGTTTTGAAAATACCAGTTAAAATTCCTTTTTTTCTCTTTATATGTCTCGAAAAAATCGATATATGAAAAAATATAGGTGCTATTTCCCGATTTATAGTGTTTATAGTGTGTTTTGCTAACAGGACTGATTTGAAGTTGATGGAAACATGGATTTAATTAATTTCACATGGGGATAACATATGAGATTAATTAGTTATCGAGGAGATTGGATGAAACTAAAAAAATATAGACCCGATGCTATCGATAAAAAAATAGTATCCGAACTAAAAATCAATGGCAGAGTTTCCTATAAAAACATCGCTAAGAAACTAGACCTGTCTGATGGAACCATTCGCCTTCGCATTACTAGGATGATCGAAAACAATTTCCTGAAAATTTCCGCTTCCATAAATCCATTTTTTTACGAAAACAGTATTACTGCAATGATTGGAATGAAGCTGGAAAGAAGGGATCATACCATAATAATGAAGAAGATTTCAGAACTTAAAGGTGTAACATCGGTCATAAATCTGACGGGGAGATATGATATTCTTATAGAAGTATTTTTTAATTCACGGGAAGAGTTGAGATCATTTCTTGTGGAGGATATGGACAAGGTTGGCAGGATATTATCTTCGGAAACATTTATTTTTCTGGATGCGATTAACAAATGGGTTGAGTTTCAGGAAAGCAACAATATTGGAGAAAAGTTATGAAAACTATGAAGGCATTGGTAAAGGCCAGACCTGAAGTTGGTATATGGCTGGAAGATGTTCCAATTCCCGAGGTTGGAAGCAATGATGTTTTAATTCGAATTCACAAGACAGCGATTTGTGGTACGGATGTTCATATTTACAATTGGGATGAATGGGCGCAGCGGACGATACCTGTTCCTATGCATGTGGGGCATGAATTTGTTGGAATTGTGGAAAAAATTGGCAGGGATGTTCGTGATTTCAAACCTGGTGATCTGGTTACCGGCGAGGGGCACCTTGTTTGTGGCCGATGCCGAAATTGCTTGGCAGGGCGAAGACATCTCTGCATGAAAACCAGCGGTGTTGGGGTTAATCGGCCTGGTGCTTTTGCCGAATATCTTTCTATCCCTGTTACCAACGTATGGTTCTGTGATCCTGATATCTCCATGGATGTTCTTGCTTGTTCGGACCCCCTTGGTAATGCAACTCACACTGCACTTTCTTTTGATGTTTTGGGTGAGGATGTTCTGATTACCGGGGCTGGGCCGATTGGTTGCATGGCTACTGCCATTGTCAGACATGCAGGTGCACGGAATGTCGTGGTCACTGATATAAATCCATATCGTTTGGAACTGGCTTTGGAAATGGGGGCCACAATGGCTCTGGATGTTCGTTCAGAAAAAATCGAAGAGGCTCAAAAGAAACTGGGGATGCGGGAAGGTTTTGATGTTGGTCTGGAAATTTCCGGGAATTCGCATGCTTTCCTTTCGATGTTGACCAATATGTGCCATGGTGGAAAAATAGCTCTTTTGGGGATTTTGGAGCAGGGTGCAGCTATCGATTGGGATCTTGTTGTTTTTAATGGTCTTACAATTAAAGGAATTTACGGTCGGGAAATGTATGAAACCTGGTATAAAATGACTGCCATGATTCAGTCGGGGTTAAATATTTCACCTGTTGTTACTCATAATTTCCACTATTTAGATTATGAAAAAGGTTTTGAAGTGATGCGAACAGGGCAATCCGGGAAAGTAATATTAAACTGGATCGATAATTGATCTGAACCGATGTGAGTTTTTAAATATTTTGAAGGAGTAATAATTATGTATGGTAAAATGGGAAAACATCTGACTAAAGAACTGGAGCAGATCCGCAGTCTCGGACTTTTCAAGAATGAACGTATCATTGTCAGCCGCCAGGGTAGCGAAGTTCGTCTTGCCGATGGCAGCAAGGTTATCAATCTATGCGCAAATAATTATTTGGGGCTGGCAGGAACACAGGCACTTGTTGATGCGTCCAAAGAAGGTCTTGAACGCTGGGGGTATGGGCTTTCTTCTGTAAGATTTATTTGCGGTACTCAGCAGTTGCACAAAGAACTTGAGGGTAAAGTTTCTGAATTTCTTGGTACTGAAGATACGATTTTGTATTCGTCATGCTTTGATGCCAACGGTGGTTTGTTTGAATCTCTCCTTGGTCCGGAGGATGCGATCATTTCTGATGAACTGAATCACGCAAGTATTATTGACGGTATTCGACTCTGCAAAGCCAGTCGTTACCGATATAAAAACAACGACATGGATGATCTGGAGCGCAAACTCCAGGAAGCCGCTGATGCCCGGTTTCGTCTCATCGCAAGTGATGGTGTTTTTTCTATGGACGGTATCATTGCCAACCTGGGCGGGATATGTGACTTGGCAGAAAAATACGATGCCCTTGTAATGATCGACGATTCGCATTCGACCGGGTTTATAGGCAAAACGGGAAGGGGAACCCATGAATATTATGGGGTTGAAGACAGGGTCGATATTATTACCTCTACTTTTGGTAAAGCCATTGGCGGTGCATCCGGTGGCTTTACAAGTGGACGCAAAGAGATTATAGAAATTTTACGTCAGCGTTCCCGGCCATATCTGTTTTCAAATACTCTGGCACCAGGAGTTGCAGCTGCTGTATTAAAGGCGATTGAAATATTATCCGTCTCGACCGAGTTGAGAGATAAGCTTGCATTAAACACAAAATATTTTCAGGAAAAAATGAAGAATGCCGGCTTCAAAATCACCTCTGGAGATCATCCGATTGTACCTATCATGCTGGGAGACGCCAAGCTGGCTGCATTGATGGCTGAACATTTACTTGCAATAGGTATCTATGTCGTTGGCTTTTCCTTTCCGGTCGTACCTAAGGAAAAGGCGCGGATTCGAGTACAGATATCAGCAGCTCTCACTACAGAAGAGCTGGATTATGCTGTTTCAGCTTTTGTAAAGGTTGGTCATAAGTTAAATGTACTGTCTGCGGGGGAGTGAAAAATAGTGTCATCTGAAAACAGTCATCTTTGGGCCGCGGATGTCGTTAAAGAACAGATAGAATCAGACGTACTCAGAGAGCTTATTGGTAGCAATATTGACCATTACTATCTGGGTGCAGTTTTTCCGGATATTTTTTTCTACAGCCGGGACAAGAAGACAAGAGACATCTCTAGTGCTCTTCATGGCAAGAACGGGACACTTACTAACGGACTGGTTTTTGATGTTCTTGACCGAATAAGGCATACCGGGGACAAGAAAAACCTGGCTTTTATCTGCGGTTTTCTGACCCATTGTGCTATGGATATCGTCTTTCATCCGATTATTCTCTATTTCTCCGGCTATATGCCCCAAAACAGCAAAAGGAAAGCAGCCAAAAGCTCATACCTGCATTGGCATTACGAAACAGAAATTGATAAGCGGTTTAACAATGAATTTTATCTTGACGAGATTATCAAACTGACAGTCGTTCCAGATCTGCTGGCCGTTTCAATTCTGAATACCCCCGAGCTGGTCATTTCTGATTGTATTAGAAGTCAAATCATCTTGTTCAAGAGATTCCGCAGGCCGTATGTATATAGAACACACAGGATATTGTCTGCAATTGGACTTGTTGAGAAACAATACCTTGGTGGATTTTATGCCAACCTGAAGGTCGACCCGAGTCGCATTCCGGATAATATCAGTTACAGAGATATTATTTCAGGGGAGGATCAAGAGACTACAATGGACGATCTAATGAACCAGGGCATTGAAATGTCCATAAAAATGATTGAATCCGCTTTTGATTATCATTGCGGTAAAATTAGCTTGAAGCTCTGTAAAGACACAATATCCGGAAACAACCTGAACACTGGTCAAATTGGTAAAACCATGGGAGATGTTAAGTTTTCACTGAATATTTAGGCATCAAGTAAAAATAACTTACACACCTAGCAAACACAGAAAACCTCAGTCATGGTTGTTCACCGAGGTTTTTTTGTAGACACCATAGGCAGAGTTTTTTATCTTACCCTGTTGTTTCAGGCGGTGCAATATACCGTATAATTTCTTTGCCGGAAAACCTGTACTCTCCTGCAACTCTTTAATGGTGAGACCATTTTTGCTATCACCAACACAATGTGCAACCAGAGCGATGGCGGTTGGATGGCCTTGCAAATTATTTCCGGGTGCTGACTTTTGTTTTTGCGTCTTCTACAAATTTATATTGCTCAGTTAAATTTGTTGAAT
>JAOZTO010000150.1 GCA_029942265.1 Desulfocapsa sp. | reverse complement strand
AATTTTCAATTTACCTCGACATCGAACAAAAATGCTATTAAATAAACGGACTCATAAATGGATCCCTGTAAAGAAACAAAAAAAGCCATCTCATAACATGTGTTAGATGGGGTTCCCGGATAACAATTAACTGATTTGCCAACACCTTGACCTATGGCATCCTCAACAATGGTTTCGATTTCTCGCTCTGGTATGCCTCCACTTTCGTTTACTGTCTCTTCAAAAATTGTTAAGGTTCGTTCGACAATCTCTTGAAATTCACCCATAATTTATCCCTGTTCGATTGAAAAAAATATTATCATACGATACATTACCGTTGTGTTACAGTCTTAAATATGAAATCAAATAAGTCATTTATTCAGCAAAATGTATCGATATTTTATAAATAGCATTTAGTTGAGAGATGTTACATTTTATCTCTTTTCGTAAATTTTCCGGTCTCAAAATCTCAGCATCTGCCCCATACCCAAGCACCCACTTCTTAATCTCAAAACTTCCAGATGTCCGCATTTTCAAGACAATCGATCCGTCATCCTGTTCAACAATCTCCTGATCTTCAGCCCAAACCCGTTCACGAATATAACGAGCCTGATGTTCAGAAAACCAGATCTCCACATCCAAAGGTTCATCACTAACCAAACCAAATGCCTGTTTTTGTCGTGCCACCGGATCAAAATAAGATGGATATGTGAAAGTCTCTCCAGATGCTTCAACTTTACTTATCCTTTCCACAGCTAGAATACGAATGTCATCAAAACTAGTTGCATTTACAAAGATATATAGTCCTCCTTGATGTTCAAAAAAATGGAGTGGATCAATCTTAAAATTTTTATCCTTATCGTCATAAAATGAGTGATAGGAAACATAGCAGGTCTGATTGTCCAGCATGGCATTGGTGAGCTGGTCGATGATCTCTTCCTTACCTTTATAACTTTTTGCCATTTTAGAGTTCAACAGAAACAGAGATTGGAGCTTCCCTAGTTTCTTATCCATTCCTTTGGGTGCAAACGCCGCAATTTTACTATATGCAGAATCTATATTGTCGGCGAGATTGCTGTCGTAAATTGCCCCAGCTTCACCTTTAAGCATAAACAGGGCAATTAGCTCCTGAGGAGTGAGCTTTATATCCGGAAGATTCAGTGGCCCCATCTTTTGATAAAACTCTTTATCCAGCTTCATTCGTGTCTGGTTTGTTACCTGATCTTTTTCTCTGATAATTGGAAACCCCAGTTCGTTCTCAATGATACGCAGCCATGTATACACATTGGTACGGTCAATCTCCAATTCTTCACTAATTTGTGTGGCTGTGGTGCCACGGAAGCTGCAGAGGAGATCAAACACCTTCAGTATTTTTACAATATTTACGCCCTTACTCAATTGTTTACCTGTAGTCTGAAAAAAAGTTGATGGCGTGTATCCGGAATCGTCACACCGGTAGTTTACAGTAATAATCATGGCGGGATGAGAAATGCTTCAAGCGGTTCATCCCATGACTTTTACATTATATCAAAAGGTGAGCAAAATGGCAAAAAAAGAAAAAGAGCAGGATGAAAGAGGTCTCAATGATTATGGCATTATCTATGCTTCAGGCCCAGTAAATGACAGTATGTCCGAATCTATCTGCAAGGAAATTATCGAATACAACATCAAAGGTGAGGCCGATCACTTACAGATGATCATCAATTCACCTGGTGGGTCATGTCCTGCCGGATTTGCAATCATTGACATAATGGAATGGTCACGTATTCCTATCTATACCACAGGGATCGGAATGATTGCTTCCATGGGATTACTTCTTTTTATGTGCGGTGCCAAGGGACGTCGGGTGATCACAGCTCGCACTTCTATTTTGTCTCATCGGTTTTCCTGGATCTCTGCCGGAAACCATAGCCAACTTCTGGCCAATCGGAAAGAAGAGGATTTGGAGCACAAGCGCATCGTTGAACACTATCTACGGTATTCCAAAATCAAAGATCAGGATGATCTTGAAAAGAAGTTGTTGCAGGATGTGGATACCTGGTTGAACCCTGAGGAGGCAATCAAATATGGACTTGCTGATATTGTTGAGCCTTGTGGGCGCAATGGTTGGTAGGTGACAGATAATGACATTTCGCAGAATTCCTCATTCTAAAATGATCTCCATGGCAAATCGTCGCAAGATCAGTTTGCAAGCGTTCATTAATGGAATGAATGGGGAAAAACCCAAACAACGAAAATCAGGTGAAAGAATGAATGAAGCAATCTATTTACAACCACAGCCGTTACAGATCGTGACGAATGAACAAGTGGAATCGGGAGAGGTTTGTTTTTTTGCAGACAATCTTACCTATGTTGAATTTTTGATCACTGAAGCGCAACTTTGGTTAGCTCTTGCCTATCTGCGTCTAAAACATATTAATCAATGGGATACCGCTAAGGATATTTTGTTCCTGAAAATTCCTCATGAAATCAATACTAAACAGGGGTTAACAGAATGTCTTGATAACCTGACCGAACGGCGAAAAGTGATGGAAGCTAATTCAGCCAATAAAGGGATCAGCCTTAAATTTAAGGAATTAGCTAAAGAATATGGTTTGGATGACTTTAGTATGAAAGTGCTTCAACTTGTGTTGGTGGCGGATGCTTCTATTGAGTTTATGGAAATTTTAGAGGCGTGTGATATTGAGTTGTGGAGCAGGAGTGTGGGGAGTAATTTAGAGGTCGGTCTCATTTTTTCTGTTCTTTGCAAAGATTACAGAGAGCAGATGGATTGTCGAGCTACCTTTGCCATTAATCATCCATTGTTGAAATATGAGATTATCAAGCTTTCCGGTTATCATGTGAGCTTCCTACAAAAAGATGTGGAACTACACGAACGGATATGCCGGTTTTGCCTGGATGATCACAATGTATATGAGACTGACCTTCTCTGTATTGATTCAGAATGGCCGACTATTAAGCTATCTCAGGTTGTACTGGCAGAAGAAACAAAATTTGACTTGATTCGATATACCGAATCATTTCTTGCGAATAATAAATCTGGAAATGGGTTAGGTAGTGCTTTTGGATACGGTACAGGCCTTACTTGCCTGTTTTATGGTTTGTCAGGAACTGGTAAGACTATGCTTGCACATGGACTTGCAAGTCATCTAGGGTGTCAGTTGCTCAGTCTTAATGTTGGGGGGCTTAGGCAGGCAGAAATTTCATTTGAAGATGCTATGCAACATATTTTCCGCGAGGCAAAATTGGTTGGCGGTATCGTTTTTCTTGATGAATGTGACGATTTACTTTCAGATAACAGTAGTATGAGTCGTAGCTTTCTTATCGAGATTGAAAAAGCTGATTGCTTAACTATTCTTGCCACCAATAAAACAGTGAAGATGGATCCTGCTTTGGATAGACGCATCAGCCTCAAGGTCCCTTTTACTTTGCCAAGTGAAAAGGAACGATTGGCCATATGGAAAGCGTTATTGCCAGATGGGATTTGTTTTGGAGATGATGTTGATTTAGAAATGTTAGCAGGAAAGTATCATTTCACTGGTGGCCTGATTAAAAACACTCTACTCATGGCCTCTGGAAACGTTATGGTGGCTAATGATGCAGAACAAGACCCGATCCCCCTTCCTGTAGAAGAAATTCATAAAGCAGCACGTCATCAATCAAAATCCATGTTCGATCTTGGTGCTGTCGGTAAATTATATGCTCCTCGAATTATGCTGGAAGAATTGGACATTCGCCGAGTTGACCTGGAAAATCTGGAGGCTGTTTCACAAATGGTTCCTGAGATACAACAGGCGAAGGAAGGATTTTGCGGTCTTATTTCTTCTGAGAATAAAAGGATTGGCGTTGATTGTGTTGAGGCGATAGCAGCGGAATCAGGTCTAATGGTTCGTCAATTTAATATCTCTCAACTTTTCTCCAAAACAGCTCTGGAAGCGGAGAAGCCTTTGGATCCTTTTACTCAACAAAGAATAAACCTACTGGAGTATGTGTTTATGGCAAGACCGGGACAGCAGGAGATTATTGTATTGGTAGATGATGCTCTTACTTTTGAAGGTTTTACGAGTAAAAAAGCTGATGCGTATCCAGATTGGCAACGCTTTAAGGAGTTAATGCGTACATTTAGTGGAATTTTATTTGTGGTGTCTGATTCCATCGCTGAACACTTGGTTCCCATAGAATTTGCTTACTATTTGTCTCTCAGTTATCCAACTGAAGATACACAAATTCGTAGGTGGAAATCTCATTTTTCAGAAATATCTGATTCAAATATAGTCACTTTGATTGAACAGTTTCCAATGTATGTTCAGGAAATTGATTTAGTGGCAAAACAAGTACTTTTGATGACTCGTTTACATGGGATTTCTCAGGTCGGTATTAATGACATCTCCTGTATGGCCAAAAGGTTGAGAGGGATGCGGACTACTCCTTTTCTCTTTGGTAACCACGAATAGTAGCGTCTATAGGTTGTTGAGGCGGTTCGGTTCTGTCGCAAATTTACCTTTCCCTTGGCAATTTTGCTAACCTCTGCTAAAAGCAGTTTCATTTTCCGTGGAGAAAGTTAAGGGTTGTTGAAGAAAAACTCCCCGGTGGTCATTTCCCGAAGTGTATCGTCCTTCAAGCTGTCTTTTGGTATTTGCGTTACAGCTTGAGCTATCGTAATATCGAAGAACTCATGGAAGAAAGAGGCATTGATCTTGATCATGCTACAGTTCAACGGTGGGGTGTTAAATACACTTCTCTTATCGAGGCTGAGTTTCGGAAGCAGAAAAAAACTGTCGGTTCAAGTTGGCGGATGGATGAAACGTATATCAAAATCAAGGGCATATGGTATTATCTCTATCGAGCCGTTGACAAAGAAGGAAATACCATCGACTTTTTACTGACTAAGAAACGAGACACAAAAGCAGCAAAACGTTTTTTGGTCAAGGCCATCAGACATAATGGTATTCCCGAAAAGATAACTATCGACGGCAGTGCTGCTAATAAAGCTGCGATCGAAGAATATAACAGCGATAAAGGCACATCCATTGAAATTAGACAAGTTAAATATCTTAACAAAATTGTTGCACTATCCCAATATTGAGCGTAGCAGATACTTGGGTAAACTCAAAAGATCGCGCGTGTGAGCCAGTCGGGTGCATTTTTTTGTTATGTGATTATTTACATACTTCTAGGTGGTTACATGATCTTTAATTCGTTTCAATTCAAGTAGGAATTTATCTATAAACTCCAATAATATTTTTTCTTCATACATATTGAAATGCTTAGTTATTATATTTTTTTCATTATTTTTCATTTTAAAATCAGATAAAATTTCTAACTTGTCCTTATACTCAGCATAAATGTTATATTCAGGACTTGATTCCCAAAATTCGACAATATAACCATCTATATCACACCAAATATCTATTTTAAAAAACAAATCATCAATTTCAAATGCTTCAAATACTGTATCTCTTTTTTGGTACCGCCATACTTTCTTAAAAGGATAACATTTTTCTTTATATCGATCTTCTATTCTTATTGCCAAATATTCAGGTAGATCATTCAACATGTTACGAATAGATATTGCTGTTTCTAAATTGTTACCTTCTTTTGTCGAATTATAGAATTTTTTTAATGATATCGTATCCATAGTATTTGTATTTAGAAATTTTATTAATTTTCCATATTGTCTTAATAGAAATGAACTATCAATATTATTAGAATTCATAATTGATGGAACAATCCAGTCATCATACAGGTTTGGTTTAGAGGTTTCTATTTCGTAGGCTGGAATAAGTTTTAAAACTGGATCTATTTCTCTAATTTCATTATCACTCCAATCGTACTTGTCTGGCCTTTTTGATGAATTTAACGTCAAATATACTATTGCAACGATAGAGTATTCCTTTTCAATACTACTTACATAGCGTGGTAACTGACGCTGTTGATCAACTGCATTGTTAATTTTATTTTCAATAATAATTGCTTTCTTTGAATCACGATCAGTAATCAATATATCAATATAATTACTTTCCCTTGCGACAATTGAATTGTTGAAATCATTCTTTTTTATAATTGAATTTGTACTAAATTTATTTAGTAATTCTATAAATAAATGTAAATAATTGTATCCTTCTTTGTGGTTCTCCTTTGGATCAAGGAATGCCTTTATAATATCACTATGGAAATTTTCTCTATAATAATGATCTGAAGAAATTATAAAAACATTGAATCCAATTCCTGTTCTATTTGAGATGCTTTCGACATACCCTTTATGTGTCAATTTAGATTTATTAATAAAAATATTTATTAGATCAATGTGAGATTCCAATAATTCGTTCCAAACTTTAATTATTTCCATAACCTAAATTCACAAATTCTTTAGTCTCAGTGAATGTGAAATTACACATATTGATTTTATCACACATAACGGCCGGTATCACCGGAAACAAGCAAAATTACCGACCAACGTAATTCGCAGTG
>JAOZTO010000149.1 GCA_029942265.1 Desulfocapsa sp. | reverse complement strand
GCGTGGCAGCTGCATATCCGGCGACAAATACTCGTCTGTTTAGTGGTGCTTTCATATCTGCTTCTCTTAATTGATCCGTTTAAAAACAGCACAACTATTACAACCGCCAAAGCCAAAAGAATTTTTTAAAACAAACTCCTGCTCGAGCATTCGCTTTTCATTTGCAACACAATCAATATCAATGTCAGAGTCTGGAAGATAGTTAATGGTTGGAGGAAGTATTCCATCACGCATACCCTGAAAACTGAAAATTGATTCTATAACACTCGATGCGCCCATGGAATGGCCGATTAGCGATTTATTTGCTGTAACCGGAGGACTGTTGTTTCCAAAGAGTGCTGTGATAGCATCGTATTCAACCTTGTCGCCAACTTTTGTTGATGCAGCGTGGGCATTGATAGTTGCAATGTTTGCAGGAGTAATACCTGCATCGTCCATGGCCTGTCCCATACATCGTTTAATTGTTTCAAAGTAAGGAGCCACAAAATGGTGAGCATCTGAGGTCATTCCCCATCCGGCAAGTTCGATGGTGAATGCTAAACCATGGTGCTTTGCAAATTCAGGAGTACAGAGAATCACAGCTCCTGCCCCTTCGGATATCACAAAACCACGTCTGTTTTTAGAAAAAGGGCGGCTGGCAAGTTCAGGTACTTCCTCTTCTTGGCCGTCTTTTGGAATATATACACCATTCATGGTATAAAAACCTGCTGCGATAGGTTCGACGAGGGCAAAATCAACGGCTCCACAGATGGCAACATCCGCACGTCCTTGAGCAAGAAACATGGCCCCTGTTATCATGGAGGTGAGGCCGGTGGCGCAGGCTGTAACCGGACTAACGATTGGTCCCTGTGCTCCTGTCAGGATAGCAATTTTTCCACCAATCATATTAATACAGGAGTTGGGATTTGCATATGGCGGGGGGAGTTTGTTTTCTGCCTGGATTCGTCTGTCTGCGTTTAGTACAGCATCAAGCCCACCAATAGCCGAGCTGTATGTTACAGCAACACGTGGGGCAAGATCAGGTGTTATCTCAAGACCAGATGATTCAAGTGCTCTGGCAACGGTAAGCATTCCATATTTGAAGATTGGAGAACTCCAACTGGCCTGGTGTCTGGCTGTGAGAAACGGGTAGTCAAGATTATCAATATCAGGGACCTGGCCTGCAATCCGAACAGGAAAATGCTCTGTTAAAGGGAAACGAGAAAGCACACCAATACCGCTTTTTCCAGCAATTGCAGCTTGCCACTGCTGTTCAAGATCAATGCCCAGTGGCGATATGGCGTCGTAGCCAATAATGACCGGATTTGTATTTCTCATGATGGCTTTAAAAAAAGATTACCAGGGAATAAACTGGTACAATTTAGCAAACATTTCATACACTTCGATCCAGTTTTGCAGGTCTTCTGTTGTTTTGATGTGAGCACGTTTGTTTACCATAACCCAGCTCATGTGTGCCGCCCCATCTTTACAGGTGGAACAGTCACGGGTTTCCGAGGTGCAGCAGCGGTGTACCGTTTCAAGATCCGATGCCCAGCGGATGAAGTTGGTGAGGCGTTTTGGCTGCGGTTTTCGGGTGTCTCTTGTGATGGTGACTGATGGACATTCTGTCCAGCCAAATGTCCGATCGAGCATTTTCCCGGTGGTGATAACTTTATGATAGTATTTTGAGGAAACCACTGTGTTTGGATACGCATCAAGCATAGTATCCATTTCTGCCCGGATATCGATTAATTCTTCAGGCTTCCACGAAAAACCGTTAACATCCTCATCGTTAGAAAGAAGCTGCATATGAATTTTCAGGCCGATATCCTGAACCTTCTGGATTATTTTTCCAGTTTTTCCCAGCTGTTTCGGAGTAATCGTGTACAGATAGTAGGCGTGGGGATCGCCTTCGTAATTGGCACTTGTGATTTTGAAGGTATCCTGGCCACGAAGGGTAATCTCATCTGCTTCATCGCCCCACAGGGAAAGACCAACCATCATATCAGGGAAACGATCGCGAGGAACCTTGATAAGACCGTTGGTGGCACAGAAGGTGGGAAGTCGTTTGTAGAATGCCTCAATTCTGTCCATGCAAAGCGTTGGCTCACCGCCGATCAAGATGGCAAGATTTACTCCACGATCCATCTCTGCTTCTACAAAACCGTGCCATTTATCCACGTCTTTTTCTTCAGCAGCACGTTCATGCTCACCGGATGAAAAGAAGAAGCAGCCTTTACAACGTAGGTTACAACGATCTGTCACATCATAGATTGAGCTGCGGATGTTGAGTCTGGCTATTTTTTTATATCGTTCGTACCATTCGGCATCAAGTAGGGAGCTTACGGTTTTCATAGTGTTTATTTTGAAAAGAATTTGGTGGAGGCACGGATGAATGAGTCCGTTGATTTAATAGCATTTCGAAGTCTCGTACCTCGCTATCTGGTTCGATGTTGAGGTGAATGGAAAATTTTACCGCAGGCATATAGCTGATATTCCGATGATAAAAATTTTCATTTAACGAAGAGATCGGGCCAAAGGCATTAAATCAACTGGCTCATGAATGGAACTCGGGTACCGTACATCGTGGTTCAGGTTAATCTCGATCAAAAGGAATCTACAATACAACCATTGACACAGCAACTTAAAACTTAATATTGAATGTGTTGCATTGCAGTTGGCTTTTAATTATATCTGTTGTTATCGTACAACATCAGTGTAATATACAAGCTCTTGGGAGCTTGGTTAAGGATAGTTTGGGAAGAGTAGTGGAATATGATTAATACCTTATTTGTATATGGAACATTAGGGCCGGGGCGACCCAATGAGCATATTTTACAGAATATCGGGGGAACATGGGAATGCGAAGCAAGCGTAACCGGAAAGTTGCATCAGGAGGGGTGGGGCGCTGCGATGGGGTATCCTGGGATAGTTCTCGATAAAAATGGAGATACGATAGAAGGTTTTGTGTTTATTTCGGACACGATTGCTGCACACTGGCATGAATTGGATGCCTTTGAAGGAGAGGCATATGAACGTGTGGTTGCTGAGGTGAAACTGAAAGATAAAACAATCATTGCAGCCTATGTTTACGCTTTGAAGGAGTAACGTATTCAGAAAAATTAGTAAGCAGCCATTCGTATACTGGGTAAAAAAATACTCGTCGCTCACGAATACTGAGATCTGCTTTGTAATCAGAATTGTCAAAAATAATGCTTGGAATATCACACATATGCCTGCACTTATTTTTAGAAAACTTTAAAATTGCGTTCTTTATTCTCTTTACGGTTCGTGGAAGGTATGAAAAAAACAACAGCAGACTCTAATATTCGCATTACGGAACGGTCTCTTTTTTACTGGATACTTAGACGACACCGTCCCATGCAGTTATTGTTATTGGCAATTATTGTGGCAAGTCTGTTTTTCAAGGTCTTTCCCCTTGAGATGCAGAAACGTATTATCAATCAGGCCATTCATTTAAAAGATCTCCATCTTCTCTATTTATATTGTGGATTATATCTTGGAGCAGTAACCGTTGCTGGATTGATGAAATATGCCATAAACGTTATCCAGGTGTATATCGGCCAGAAAATTCTGGTGGAACTACGGGAAGAGCTTTACCAGCATATCCTGCAATTACCGTTACAGTTTTACAGAAAAATGCAGCCTGGAACTGTTATTTCTGCAATGACCGCTGAACTGAACACCATCGGTTTTTTCCTTGGTGGAGCACTCGCCATTCCCATCACCAGTATCTTGACCTTTATTGTTTTTATCTGGTTTATGTTTGACTTGAACCCGTTACTGGCTATGCTCAGTATGGGGATATATCCTATCGAATTCTTCCTTATTCCTTATATGCAGCGGAAATATAACAAGCTCAATGCACAGCGGGTTAGAACAACCAGAGCCATGGCCAATGTAGTAAATGAGTCGATTTCCGGAATTCACGAAATCCATGGGAATTGCAGTTATGAACTGGAAGAAAAAAAGCTTTCCACCTTTATAGATAAACTTTACGCATTGATGCAAAAGCTGTTTCTTGTAAAATATGGAATTAAATTTGCTAGTAATTTTTTTCAATCATTAGGGCCATTTCTCCTGTTTTTGGTAGGTGGTTACCTAGCTATCAATGGTCAGTTTACCCTTGGTGCTCTGGTCGCTTTTTTGTCTGCTTATGAAAAGGTATCTGATCCCTGGAAAGACCTTATTGCTTATTATCAGAGTTACCAGGATGCTCAAATTCGCTATGGCCAGATTATGCAGATTTTTGATGTCGAAGTACCGCATCTGTTATTGCCGTTAAATCGTGAGCCACTGGCCCTGCATGGTGATATTCATCTCAAAAATGTCGTGTTTTCAGTTCCAAGTGGAGTCAGGTTGCTGGAGAATATCAGTTTTGACATTAAGGCCAATGAGCAGATTGCACTTGTGGGTTATTCCGGTTCCGGGAAGTCAACCCTTGCTCTTCTTATTGCTCAACTCTACGATACCAGTCAGGGAACAATAGAAATCGATAAACATTCCATTGACGACCTGTGTAAAATTGATATTGGTCAAAACCTGGCAATGATTGCCCAGCAACCGTTTATATTTTCAGGGACTATCTCTGAAAATTTGCTCTATGGAGTTAGGGCAATTTCAGGCACAAAAGAGCTTCCTGATCGCGATGGGATGCTTTCAGTGATCCGTCATGTTGGTCTTGAGGATGATCTGATCCGTTTTGGGTTGCAAATGATTCTCTCGCCGGAAGAGTGCCGTCCGTTCAGGGATAAATTTTTGCGTATGCGGCAGATTGTTCAGACAAAGCTACGATCTGATTTTGAAGAATCAATTGAATTCTATGATGTTAGTAAGTATCTGTATTATTCGAGTATTCGTGATAATATTGTTTTTGGTGATAGTTTAAATGGTGAATTCCTTGTGGAATGTCTTCCGGATCACAAGAAATTTATGCAGTTGCTCCGAGACGAAAACCTTGAAGATCCTTTTGTTAAACTTGGTTTTACCATTGCTTCCCAGACCGTTACGCTACTGGCTGATTTTCACGATGATGAGTTCTTCTTTCGTGACAACCCAATGGAATCAAAAGAATATATGATGTACAGTGCATTGTTGGATCGGTTAAAGGAACCGAACCTAAACGATGCTGAGGCATCACGTATGTTCCTGGTACTTGCTCTTCGTTTTATTCCTAAAAAACATTCCTTAGCAGCACTTCCTCCCGATATGGCGGAACAGATCCTAACCGCCAGAAAACATTTTCAAAAAGTTATTGCCGGTATTGATCTTGATCATTGTTCGGAACAGGACATATTTACACCATGCCAAAAAATTCCACGTTGTGGTGACGATAGTGGCTTTATTCCATTTTGTCCCAGTGAGTACCTGTACACACATACCCTGCTTGATAATATTTTATTTGGCGCTGTGAAGTCCGAGCAGGCTCTGGGGGAAAATCTGCGAATGCTTGCTGCACAAGCATTTGAGGATGAAAATCTTCTTGACGAGATAATGGATATTGGGCTTGGATTTGAGGTGGGAAGCAAAGGTGATCGTTTATCGGGCGGACAGAAGCAAAAACTGGCCATCGCTCGTGCATTTTTGAAAGATGCTCCAATTCTGATTATGGATGAAGCCACAGCCAGTCTTGACAATACTTCTCAGGCTCGTATCCAGGGCCTACTTGAAAATGAATTTAAGGGAAATAAAACGGTTATTGCCGTTATTCACCGCCTAGATCTGACTCCTGCCTATGATCGTATTATAGTGTTGAAAGCAGGAAGAATTGTTGAACAGGGAACCTACAATGAACTCATGGAACGAAAAGGAGATTTCTATGAACTCGCCCGAGCTGACGCCTGATCCTGGAAAATTGGATCATTTTACTGATATGCAGGAGTTTTTGAATAGGTTTTATATTTTTTCCGGTGCCCCTGCTGGAGTCGTGAGACTTTTCGCCTATCTTGCTCAAAGGGAAACATTCAAGAAAGGAGAAGAAATCATAACAGAAGGGCGTAGCTGTGATCGGCTTTTTCTTATATTGTCCGGTAAAGTTGATGTGTTCCGCCGGCATGATGAACGTCGATTTCATCTTCAGCTACTCAGTGCTGATACCATTAATTATTTTGGGGAATTAGCTCTTCTTGCAGAGTTTGACTGGTTTTTTTCAGCACGGGCATGGACTGACGTTAGTCTACTTACCATAAGCAGGGAAGCGTTTAGTAAAGTAATGGAGCGTTATCCCGATTCATATCAGTGGATGGTGCAAAAAGTAATAAGTTTGAGAATCAGTCGTTTTGCTGATCAGCAAAGTTATCTAATGGATAATGTTGCTCCTGGAGCCTGGCGGGAAGATCCGCCGGAAGTGTAGGAGGCTAAACAGTAAGCGCTCCATGAACACCACCCTGCACGATCTCGAAGTACCCGATATACTAACATGTATTATCGTGCACTTCGAGATCGCACATGGCGGCGTC
>JAOZTO010000148.1 GCA_029942265.1 Desulfocapsa sp. | reverse complement strand
TTGGCTCTTGTCAATGTGTTGTTGATCAGTTGCAAATTAATCTGACTAATCGCTTAAAATCCTGAGTATGCATGGTACCAATGAAACGTAATATCCCTAATTCAAACGATGAACCTCTTGATCTTCTTGTTGTTGGTGGTGGTATCCATGGTGCGGCCATGGCCTATTATGGAGCATTAAACACGCTCAAAGTAGGGCTTGTTGAAAAAGATGATTTCTGCGCTCATACCTCTGCAAATTCTCAAAAAGTTATTCATGGTGGGTTACGCTATCTACAGTCTCTTGATATAAAACGGGTACTTGAATCCATTCGTGAACGGCAGCGTTTTTATGCGCTTTTTCCGCATCTTGTACAGCCGATGGGATGTGTGCTTCCTCTTTCCGGGTGGGCAACAAAATCACGAGAAGCCATGGGGATTGCCTTTATCATCTACCGGTTTTTGCAAAAACTCATTTACCGTGAAGGGCTTGCAGCACATCAGGATAAACAACCAGTTCTCCTGTCAGTTGATAAACTGAAAGCTATGTTTCCAGGTCTTGCTACTGAAAAATTGCGAGGAGCAGCATATTGGTATGATGGTCTTTGTGTCGAACCTGAACGTGCCATAATCGCTCTGCTTAAACGTGCAGCAAGTCTTGAGGCCAGTATTGCAAATTATGCAGAATTGACTTCAATAAAACGAATTGACGCATCAACTCTTTCTGTTGTGATTAAAGATCGTCTGACGGGGTGTGAACATACATGCAGGACTCGAAAAATTGCATTGTGTACAGGCCCCTGGCTCAAGGATACATTTGGACTTGGTGCAATACCAGAAGAACTTGAAAAACTTCGATTAATTTCCGGAGTGAATATAATTACAGAGAAACTGACTGATGCGCCCGCATCCATAGCATTAAAGCCTAAAAACCGGGAACGACCCGGGTTTTTCTTTGTACTTCCCTGGAAGAATTGCTCTATTTCAGGAACTATTTGGGAAAATGGCGGATCGATTCCAAGGGAGCGTGTTGATGCATCGGAAACAGCGCAACAACTGAACAGTGAAGTTCATGATAGTTATATACAATCAAAGCAAAAACCAGCAATTTTACATACCCATTTTGGATATGTTCCCGGAACTGCGGATACCCGGAAAAAACCAGCAGAATGCATTCTACCGCACTATTTACTAGTTGATCGTGAGCGTGAAAAATCAGGGGATATCTTGCAGGTAGTAGGGGTGAAATTTACTACTGCTTTTGATGTATCTTACAAAGCTCTGGTAAAGCTCTTTCCCCAGCACCAACTCACCAATGTTCATTCTGCTCACAACCTGCCGATAGGTAGCCCCGTGGACGATGAATCCAGGCACCTGTCTGAAATACAAGAACAGTATTTAGGAAGACTACCGGCTGATAAAATAAGTACATTGTTTTCAATAGTTGGTACAGAATTACCTTGGGTGCTTGATACCTATATCTTGCAAGAAAAACCAGATAAAGAGAGCATTGCAACAAACGAAGAAATACTAAGGGGAATGACTGGTTTTTTTATTTGCGAAGAAATGGTAGTATCTCTTGAGGATTTAATTCAGCGTCGTTTTTTTGCTGGAGGCGTAAGTAGTCTTCAGAACGATGAATTGCAAACAATAGCTGAAGAAATGGCTTCGATACTTAAGTGGACACCGGAACAGTTGCAGAGCGAAATTGAAAGTTCCGGTGCTGTAATGGTAACTGTTTAGCTAGCACTGATAGTTGGCAAAACACTGAATTGTAACTGTTTAGATGGGGTGCAGCTGAATAGTTACCTGTAATGGAGAAAAAATGTCTGAAATACTGGTTGTCGGCGGTGCCGGATATATTGGATCTCATATGTGTAAGTACCTCCATGCAAAGGGACTCACCCCTGTTGTGCTTGACAATCTGAGTCTTGGACATAAACAATCAGTGAAGTGGGGACCTCTGTACGAAGGTGAACTTGATGATAAGCAGCTACTCGCAAAAATCTTTAAAGAACATGATATTAAGGCAGTCATGCATTTTGCTGCGTTCTGCTATGTTGGTGAGTCCGTTACTGAGCCTTTGAAATATTACCAAAATAATGTTGCTGCAACCATTGGACTCCTTGCATCGATGCTTGAGCATGGTGTGGATAAAATGATTTTTTCATCGAGTTGCGCAACCTATGGTGAGCCTGAATTTTTACCCATCAGCGAAAATGAGACGCAACAGCCCATTAATCCCTATGGCCGCACGAAACTGATGATGGAAACTATCCTTGATGATCTGGATAACGCAAACGGATTACGATCTGTATGTCTCAGATATTTCAATGCTGCCGGTGCAGACCCTGAAGGAGAAATTGGAGAAGACCATACTCCGGAAACACATCTTATCCCCCTTGTGCTTTCTGCGGCTCTTGGCAGATTAAAAGAATTGACTGTATTTGGGAACGATTATCTCACAGAGGATGGAACCTGTATTAGAGATTATATTCATATTAACGATCTTGCCCAAGCGCACTATCTTGCTTTGCTACATTTACTTGATGGTGGAAGCAGTAAGAAGTATAATCTTGGCAACGGTAACGGCTATTCAATACTCGATGTTATCAGTACAGCTTCTAAGGTTAGTGGAACTGATATTGCTTATACGTTCGCAGATAGACGGGATGGAGATCCTGCAATACTTGTTGGCTCTGCTGCCAGAGCCATTCAGGAACTTAACTGGAAGCCTGAATTCAATACTCTTGAAACCATTCTTCAAACTGCCTGGGACTGGCATTCCACTAATCCTGATGGCTATGGAGAGGATAAATAGTGATGAAAGTTTTGTTGCTGGCACCACAACCCTTTTTTATCAATAGGGGTACACCTATTGATGTGAAGCTGGTTTTACAGGCTCTGTCCGAGCGTGATGATATGGATGTAGATGCTGTTGTTTACCCGGAAGGTGAGGATATACAATTGCCCCATGTTACATTTCATCGTGTGCCTCTTCCCTGGAATATTGGCGGAACACGGCCCGGCTTTTCTTTAAAGAAACTTTGGATTGATTTCTTTATGTTTCTGTATGTGTGGAAACTGGTTCGTCATAATAAATATGACGTTCTTCATGCTGGTGAGGAAGCTGTATATATAGCCATGTTTATGAAGTTTTTTTATAAAGTGCCCTATGTGTACGATATAGATTCATCAAATGCTCAGCAATTGGTTGAAAAATGCGGATGGTTAAAGATTTTTGCGCCTGTCTTTAATTTCTTTGAAGGCTTGGCCATGCGTGGTGCAATTGCAAATGCACCAGTGTGTAATGCACTTGCTGAATTATGTGAAAAAAATGGATCAAAGAAGACAGTAACACTCCATGATATTTCGCAGCTACAAAATCCTGATCTTCCCAAAACAGGATTCTTGACAAAAGAGATCAATGCTGAAGGGCTGATTCTGCTCTATTGCGGTAATCTTGAAACGTATCAGGGGATTGATCTGCTTATTGATAGTTTTCCCCATGTAACTGCGATCAATAGCGATGTTCAGCTTGTTATCATTGGGGGAATTCCTGAGGATATTAGCCACTATAAGAAGAAGGCGACAAAACTTGGAGTGGCAGGGAGAGTGCATTTTCTTGGCCCTAAACCGTTTTCTGATCTTGATCGTTACCTTGCAGAGGCGGATATACTGGTTGCCCCAAGAATTAAAGGGGTGAATACACCAATGAAAATTTTTCCTTATATGCATTCAGGAAAACCTGTGCTTCTCACTAAGTTATATACACATACACAGATAGTTACGGCAAATGAGGCGTATCTTGCTGATGCTACACCCGAATTATTTGGATTGGGTATTCGGGATCTTGCAGGAAATCCACAACTTCGTGAGCGTCTTGGGAAAAACGGGAAAGCTTTAGTTGAAAAAGATCATGTATATTCATCTCATAAACGTCGGGTGGATGAACTTTACAACTGGATTAAAGATCAAATATAAACTGTAGATTACAAAAACAATGACAAATCAAACAACAGTACCGCAGGGCAGTAATGTCTTGGTAACAGGAGCAACGGGTTACACCGGCATCGTGCTGGTAAGACGACTTTTGGAAGCTGGTGCAAAGGTAAGAGCTATAGCACGGGCAAGTTCTAATCTCGATCCGTTTACAGATATGGATGTGGAGTGGATTCGTGGTGAAATATTTGACAAAGACACCATTCATAAGGCAATGGATGGAATAGAGTATGTATTTCATGTGGCGGCAGCATTTCGGGAAGCCAAAAGTACCGAACAGGATTACTGGAATGTTCACGTTGGAAGTACTCAACTGCTTTGTGAAGAGGCTTTAAAACAACCGGATTTTAAACGCTTTGTCCATGTTTCCACCATGGGTGTGCATGGACATATTGTCAATCCTCCAGGTGACGAAAATTCTCCGTTTGCACCAGGTGATGGATACCAACGAACCAAAGCTGAAGCGGATATATGGATTACTGAATTTGGCGTCAAAAACAACCTGCCGTTTTCCATTATCAGACCCTGTGCTATTTATGGTCCAGGTGAACCACGACTATTGAAGCTCTATAAGATGGCCACAAAATCCATTTTCCCTATTCTTGGAAAGGGTAAATGCTGGTACCATCTTGTTCATGTTGAAGATTTGGTCGGTGGGATGTTGAAAGCTGCCGTTGAAGAAAAGGCAATAGGTGAAGCGTTTATCATAGGATCAAGTGAACCTATTCAACTAGAAGATATGGCAGCTATTATTGCAAAAGAATATGATAATAAACTTCGTGTTATTCGTCTGCCGATTGGCCCGTTTTTTCTTATGGGAGATGTGTGCGAAGCCTTATGTAAACCTTTTAAAATCGAACCTCCTATTTATAGACGTAGAGTTGCTTTTTATTCCAAGGATAGAAATTTCAGTACCGCCAAGATGCGTGATATTCTAGGATATCAGCCGATTTACGAGAATGAAGAAGGGATTATTGAATCGGCCAAATGGTATAAAAGTCATGACTGGCTCTAAGGATATTGCCAAAGATAATCTCAGCAGTCAACTGCATCAACAATCAGGAGGTGCTTTAAGTGCCTATCGTGCCAAGGTGCTTGGAAAAGATGCTGGATTTTTTAAACTATTTCAGTTTGAACTGGCTGCACTATTTTGCATAAATCTTGGTGGGGGACTTGGGTATCTTCTGAGAAAAAAGATGCTTGCCTCTCTGTTTCAATCATGTGGCAGGAGTCTTATCCTTGGCAAAGGTATCGTACTTCGCAAACCTGGGTATATCAGTGTTGGCGACAGTGTTGCCATTGATGATTATGTTATGCTTGATGGGTGTTGTGAAGGTAAAACTGCCATAGCAATTGGTAATAATGTTATTATTAGCAAAGCTTGTGTTATTCAGGCAAAAACTGGTTCTCTCGAAATTGGGAACAATTCTGATATTGGCGCCCACACTATTATTTCAAGTATAAGTGGTATAACACTTGCTCCTTCTGTATTGATAGCTGGGAACTGTTATATCGGTGGCGCACGATATCATATGGATGATTTGACTGAGCCAATTATGAACCAGGGCATTTATTCACGAGGCCCTGTCTCAATAGGTGAAGGAACTTGGATTGGAGCTTCAGTAACAATTCTTGATGGCGCAACTATTGGAAAAGGTTGTGTGATAGGAGCTGGATCTCTGGTGACAGGGGATATTCCTGATTATGCGATAGCGGTCGGTGTCCCTGCAAAGGTTGTTCGATTACGTGAATAATGATGGCGTCGTAAAAACTCTCCATCTGCTTCGTTGCTGCAAATTTTAAATCATTACGACGTACTTTAATGCGCCGAAATAATTTAAAATTTACGCGCCTCGCATATGGAGTTTTTTACTTAGCCATATCCATTTTGACCTTTTTACGAGCTTATGAATAATAATTTTTACTTAGCAGCTATAATTTGACCTTTTTACGAACTTTTCAATTTTACCCCATAATAATACAATGATGATGATGATGATACCAACAATGCGTTTTGTGAAGTTTTCAGCTCTGCTCCTTGTACTTCTGTTTTCTTTGTCTGCCTGTGTCGAAAAAACAGTTTCTTTGAAACCTCTGAGGATAACGTGTGTCGGGGATTCAATTACCTACGGATATAAGTTACCACGTCCGTCAAAGCAATGTTATCCAGCCAGATTAGGTCGAATTTCCAACGGGAACTGGAATGTATTGAACAGCGGCGTTAACGGTGTTACGGTGTTGACTAACGGAGATCGACCAGCGATAAAAACGGATGAGTATAAGCGTGCATTGCAGTCTCAGCCTGATGTGGTCGTGATTATGCTTGGAACCAATGATTTGAGCGATCGAAATTGGAAATATATTGATGAATTTGTTGACGATTACCGTAACATAGTGAATAGTTTTCTTGAATTACCCACACATCCCCAGGTAATTGTCTGTTCCATCCCACCTATATTTGGTGAAAATCAATATGGTTTGAATGAACACCGGGTTGAAGAAGTCAATGATTTACTGAAAAAGAATATCATAAAGGGGAATGT
>JAOZTO010000147.1 GCA_029942265.1 Desulfocapsa sp. | reverse complement strand
GTTCAGTGGCATGCTAATTATCAGGTATTGGCTGAATAGTTACTAGTTTTGCTTCATCAAACCCTCAAATACAAATCTCATCATGCGAAAACACGAAAAAAAAATAACAGACAAAGCTGAAATACTAGCAATTATAAAAGAGTCAAAAGTATGCAGGCTTGCCATGGTCGATGGAAACAAACCCTACATTGTACCGCTTTCATTTGGAATTCAAGACAATGAACTCTATGTCCATGGTGCTTCCAAAGGAAAAAAAATAGACATTATTACAAATAATCCCAATGTATGTTTTGAATTTGATATACTTTTCAAACCCATTGAATCAGAAAAAGGGTGTAACTGGAGTATGAAATACAAATCCGTTATCGGTTTTGGAAAAGCTACACTGCTTGATGATCTTTCTGAAAAACAAAAAGCATTGCATATTATCATGGCACAATACAGTGACCAGCAATTCGATTTTCCAGAAAAAACTGTGAAAAACACCGCAGTTATCAAAATTGAAATAGACAGCTTAACCGGAAAGCAATCTCCGGCGGATCAATAATCTACACTCCCGGTACTGACAAGTTTTTCTTTCCTGATATGACAATTGATTCTACACGCATACTTGTCTTGGTTGTACTATTTTGTTCTGCTCTTTTTCTGCCCCTGTTTCCTCTTTCAGCTTCTGCTAAAACAGATCTCACTGTTGAGGTACGGGGGCTCAAAGAGCCTTTCGAAAAAAATGTCCTGCAGTTTTTGGATATTAACAGGATGAAAGACGACAAGGATCTTACTGTACGCGGCATAAAACGTCTTCATAAACAAGCCCCTCAGGAAATTCGTGACGCCCTGCAACCCTATGGGTATTATGCTCCCGACATCAAAGATTCGTTAGTCAAAAACCAGGACACCTGGCAAGCCACATACACCGTCAATAAGGGAAAACCATTAACAATCAGCAAGGAAGATATTCAGTGGTTTGGCGAAGGGAGCAATCTGCCAACTTTTAAACAAAGCATCATCGATTACCACAAAAAAGCTGGCAAACTTTTGATCAGCTCTGAGTTTGAATCAGCAAAAAATACCTTTATGAACACTGCACTTTCCAGTGGATATCCAAAAGCAAAATTCATAAAAAGTGAATGGCTGGTCAATCTTGACACAAATAGTGCTGAACTGACATTGCACATGGATACTGGTTCATTATACTATTTTGGAGAAGTCACCTTCAAGCAGGATTTTCTTAATCAGGAACTCTTGCAAAAATACATCACCATTCAACAGGGTGATCCCTATTCATACGATACCCTGCTTACATTTCAACAAGACTTGATAGCAACAAACTTTGCAAAAGAAGTCACTATCACTCCCCGATATGATGAGTCAGTGAATCAACTTCTACCACTTGATATTCTAATGGAACCCATTGCCCCGAACTTATTTTCTTTTGGAGTTGGTTACGATTCGGATACGGGTATTCGTGGTTCAGCGCGTTGGGAAGACCGTCTCATAAACAGCTACGGCCACCACTCTGACGTACTGCTAAAACTTGCTGAAACAGAAGGGATTTTTCGTGCCCAATACAGCATACCAGTCGTTAAACCACTCACAGACAGATGGACATCTACAGCTAGCTACCAGTATGACCAAACTCCCGACACAAAAAGTACCACACTAGATCTTGAGACAGCTTTTGTACGAAGTAATCTTGCAGGCACCATTTTCTACAAGACCTTCCTTCTTCTTTCAAAGGAACATTTCACCGTCGGTAATGACCCTTCGGAAGATACTATCCTCCTAAGTCTTGGTGAAACGATACATTTTTCAAAAATTGAAGATTCATTGTTTCCACAAACAGGCCACTACTTCTTTGCAGATGTCCGTGCTGGATCAGAAGCACTCCTATCAGACACCTCCTATGCCCGTGCCCATATCAACGGTACTTACATGTTTGGAATTGGAGAAAATGTTCGTATAAACACACGGTTGGAAGTTGGGGGTGCGTGGGTTGACAACTTTACTATCTATCCAACATCGCTTCGATTTTTCGCTGGTGGAGATAGCTCAGTGCGTGGCTACAAGTATCAATCTCTTGGTCCAAAAGATGCGCAAGGTAAAGGAACAGGTGGAAAAAATATTGCTACCGGAAGCTTAGAGTTTGATTACCGTATCGCCAAATCCTGGGTGCTTGCCACGTTTGTTGATACAGGGAATGCATACAATGATACAATAGATACTGTCTACACTGGGGCTGGAGCAGGATTTCGCTGGTTGGCTCCTTTTGGCTCCCTCCGTATCGACATTGCCTATCCGGTAAGTGAAGACCCTGGAATTAATGACTGGAGAATTCATATCGGCTTTGGAGCCACGTTATGAAGAAATGGCTATTGCGCATAGCAGTGGGATGTTTTGCTGTTTTTATACTGCTTGTTTCTGGACTCTATTATCTTCTTGGCACCCAAGATGGTGCTCAAATCCTTATCACACAGGTTGAAAAATTACTGGATAAAACCTTTACCGTTGGTACGGTTAAAGGAAAAATCCTGGATCGGATTGAACTCTCAGACATTCGTTTTACACATCCTTCCGGTGACGTAGAAGTTGGGTATCTGGTTTTTAGCTGGAACCCAGCAGAACTTCTAAAACGTCACGTCCATATTCTAGAACTAGCAGCTAACAATGTTTCATACATAGCCCAATCACAGAAAGAGAGTTCAACGCCCCTAGCCACTCCAATTATATTACCAGACATTAAACTTCCCGTTACAATTACCGCCGACCAGATCGCTGTACACAATTTTATTTTTTCAAAGGCTCCCGGAAGTGACATAATAGCTGTATCAAAGGCAGATATTGCGTTTTCATGGAACCGTGACAAAATCCACATCAAACAGCTTCAGCTAAATATAAAGGAAGGGCAGCTCCAGGCAAAAGGAGATGTGACTCCAGTCGGAAACTATCCATTAAATCTAACAACAACAATCAAAACACAGAGCGCCTCATTGCCTGTGCTCACAATATTAGGCAGCTATAACGGAGACTTAAAAAACATTGGCATAGTGGAAACAGTTACTGGCGATGTTTCTGCAAATGTGGCGGCAACTCTTAAGAATATCCTAAACGACCTGCAATGGGAAAGTGATATCACAATACACGAACTCCATCCAGCTACTTTCAGTCCAGAAATCCCAGGCAACGTGAAAGGAAAACTCTCTGCCAAAGGCAATTTAAAAAAGGCAAACATCACTTCAACACTTCATCTACGAGATGACAAAACAGCAGAATTAAATTGGGATGCCAATATCGATCTTGAGGCAAATCTGCAAAGCCTTGAATTTGTTATAAGGCAGTTGGATCTACACCATCCGAAAACCTCTGCCCATGCTGTTATAAGTGGTACTGCCGATACTGATTTAACAGTAGACCTTCTTTTAAACTGGCAAAATTTGCAATGGCCGATCACAGGAAAAGCCGAATACAGCCTACCCGAAGGAAAAAGTACGATAAAAGGAACAGTTGACGATTTCAAACTATTCCTTAGCAGTACAATAACCGGCACCAATATTCCTGAAACAGACATCACACTCACCACAAACGGAAACACAAAAGAGGCAAAAAACATTATCGCCACACTTAAGCTTTTGGATGGTGACGTTTCTCTTGCCGGAGATGTACAATGGACACCATCAGTTAAATGGAATATCAGCAGCACAGGAAAGCATATCAACCCGGGTGTTCACTACCCTGAATGGCCTGGCAATATTGACTGGCTAGTAAAGACAAATGGTAGCCTGAAGGATAAAAACCTTAGCACAAATGTTAGTATTGATAGCCTTGGTGGCCATTTGCGAGAAATTCCTGTCAGTGGAACAGGTAATCTTACAATACGTCCCGAAGATATTCAGATTCACTCTCTTCAGTTGACTTCAGGCAAGGGTGTGTTTTCTGCAGACGGTGTCCTCAGCGAACAATCGGATCTGCAGTGGAAAGCTGACGTCCCCTCTTTATCAGACTTTCTTCCCAATGCTTCCGGCCAGTTAAAAGCATCTGGAACCGTACATAAAAAGATGAAGGAACCTCATATGAGTGTCAAACTCGCTGGTTCATCTCTCCAATACAATAAGCTCACCCTGGAACAAATCGCTGCTGATGCTGCTATTGATTTAAGCTGGGGGCAGCCTTTTATGCTTGATATCCAGGCTACACAACTAAAAGCTGGAGATACTCTGATCAAAAGTATCTCTGCCAAAGGAGAAGGAACTCGTGAAAAAAACAGTATTCATATTGAGGCAAATCACGAACTCGCAGATATCACCATTGCCCTTAAAGGTGCTTATCAGAAAGACAAGTGGCAGGGACTTCTTGATACATTGAACATTGCTTCCAAAGACTTTGGCACCTGGACATCCAAAAAATCTTCTAAAATTACTGCTTCTGCAACTGCCGCATCCATCGACACACTCTGCCTTAACAGAGAGAATGCCGACCTTTGTATTGAGGGAACGTGGGATGCAAAAAAGAAACAGAGCAGTGGAGATTTGAAAATACTGGATGTCCCACTAGAATGGCTTTCCAACTGGTTTCCTGACACAATCAAAAGTCTTGGCGGATCATTTTCAGCAACTGGCTCTGCCACCATGCAGGAAACACTACAGGCAAAACTGGATGCACACATAACACCTGGAAAAATCGTCTACCAGACCAGCACAAATGAAGGTTCTTTTCCCCATGAAGGCATGAAACTCACGCTGAACACACAAGATGGTGCCATGTACGCTGATTTCCATGTCAGCGTGGATTCAAATGTTGTGAGTGGTAACATTCAATCACCGAACCTTTTGCAAAAAAATATAGGCGGCAAAGCAAAACTTGATGGTAAGCTTTTTGTTGACGCAAAGAATTTTGATCTAGTCGAGGCACTTGTACCCGAAGTTCAAAACCTAGGCGGAGTGGTTGGTATAGATTTTACTATTCTTGGTACCGTTGAGGATCCTGACATTAACGGAAAAGGTGACATCAAAATTGCAAACATCCTTATTCCCATGGCAGGCATTGATTTTTCAGACATCAACTTGGATATTCTAGCCAAAAACAAGGAGATCTCCCTGAATGGCAAACTCGTTTCTCCCGATGGAGAATTGACAGTTAACGGAAATGCAACTCTGGACAAATCACAAGGCTGGCCAGTACTTGTCAGCCTCAAGGGGAATAATTTCAGAATGATAAACCTCCCTGAAATAAAAGTTTTCCTCTCTCCTGATATCATTTTTAAAAAGACCAATGACCATATGAGTCTCACTGGAGAACTGACTATCCCTAAAGCCGCCGTACTCCTGCGTGAACTCCCTAAAGGTACCCAGACATTATCTCCTGATATTGTCATTATCCAAGATAAAAAGACAGAAGAAGTAAAATCACCCTTTAATATATCTGTGAAAATAGCCCTTGGAGATAATGTGCATTTTGCCGGTTTTGGTCTCAATGCGTATATTGATGGCCAACTATCTATCCTTTCAGATCCAGGAAAGCAGGTGATGGGAAGCGGGTCTTTTTCTATTAAGCAGGGAAGTTTTCGTGCCTATGGGCAGAATCTTGATATAGAAACAGGTGTTATTTCCTTTCCAGGAGGCCCGATAAGTCAACCGGGTATTAATCTTCGTGCAACACGAACCGTTGGTGATATTACTGCTGGTATTTTTGCGATTGGACCTGCCAGAAAACCTCGTCTCACGACGTTTTCAAACCCACCGATGTCTGAAAGTAACGTGATTTCTTACATTCTCACAGGATCGGCAGGAAATGATGTGGGAAAAGGGGGAATGCTTTCGATTGGCAGGCAGATCAACAACAAACTCTCTGTTTCAATTGGTACTGACGTGAAAAGCGGTGAGAGTGAATTTATCACTCGCTACCGCCTCAGCAGAAAAATAAGCATACAAACCACCACAGGAACCAGTAGCAATGCAGTGGATGTCTTCTACACATTTGAAAACTAAAAAGAATCAGGATGTATTCAAAAAACAGGAACCGCCCTTCTCTGTTCATCAATAGCCACCATGGTAACAGTTGCCTCTGTCACTTTTTTTTCATCATCCGAGCAGCGAGGGTGTGCCAGAACATCAATATGAATTTTAAGAGAACTCCTGCCAACTTCCACAGTACGGCACCAGAGACTGACGATATCCCCAACATGCACAGGGAGATGAAACTGTATTGAATCCATTGCAACAGTAACATATCTATGGTGAGCTTGACGCTGCGCCTCAACTGCGGCTGCCTCATCAATCATGGAAAGTATAACTCCTCCAAAAATATCTCCGTCCGGATTGGTAAATTTTGGTTGCATAACCAGGCGAATAGCTGGTTCGTTTGAAGGTTCCTTCATAGTCGTATTATCCATAGTTCCCCATAAGACATTTTGTTTTTGTGGCCATTCTGTGCGCAATAAATATAAATTTCAGAAAAATGCCCCTTCTGTTTGACTGTTTTTCATTAATTTCATACAATAACAGAATACTCACTTTTTTCCCATAGGATCT
>JAOZTO010000146.1:4589-6532 GCA_029942265.1 Desulfocapsa sp. | reverse complement strand
GTATAATACAGGCAATACATTTATTCATTGGGTGAAGAATGGATCATTTTAATTCCTTATTCTTTAACATGTGGTCTGGGTATGTTCCAAAATTGAACATACTGTATTTTCAGCAAGCTCAGCTGAGGTAATCTCAATCAACCCAAGATTCAGTCTCCAACCACACGCCAACATGATCACGTTTTCCATTACCATCAATTAAGGTTATTTGCGTCATCCCTGGTCCTTTTGGATAATACTGAGCTACTGTATTATTTTGGAGACCATTTAATGGAGCACCATCAATCATCCAATGCAATGGCGGAACACCACCATCAGCTTTAAGAGTTAATAGAGGGCGACCTGTTGAATCTTTTCTAAGTGGCATCGAGCTTCCATCCACAGGGAAAATGATCCGTGGCAGGTTGTTTTGCAAAAATCCAGCAGTTTTCTTATCTTTGAACCACTTGAGAGATTCTGGAAGCTCATTATGATTTGCAAACAGCACTTCGGATGGTGGAATTGGATCTTCCGCTTTACCCTTGTGGTCAGGTAGGACAGAAAACATTTCCAACATCACAGGAACTGCCAGGCTGCTGCCAGTTCCTGACTTGCCATATCCGCCATCTGGTCTCCCTACCCATACACCTATTGTGTAATCAGGAGTGTAACCAATGCCCCATGCATCACGAAAACCATAGGATGTTCCTGTTTTGAAACGAATATTATGGTTAGCTGTTACTTCTGCCGCGAATGGCATGGTTTGTAATATGTCATCTATATACCAGGTAGCAGTTGACGAAAGTAATGTCTTTACTATCTGTGGCGTTTTATTTTGTGTGTAATACAGGGGGTGATATTCGCCGTTGTTTGCCAAAGCAGAATAGAGTGCCACCAGGTTTTCCAGCGTGCATCCGACGCCACCAAGTGCAAGCGATAACCCCGGACGTCCCTGGTACTGTAAAGGTACTCCAACATCTTTTAACCGCGATATAAGTCGAAATGGCCCCACCTTTTCAAGAACTTGTACTGCGGGAATATTCAATGATTGATGTAAAGCTTGACGAATTGATACCCATCCACGATATGTGCCGTCGAAATTCTCAGGGCTATACTCTCCAAATTTTTGTGAACGATCAAGAATTTTTGTTTCAGGATGAATATGTTTCTGCTCGAAGCCAAGACCATAGATAAATGGTTTAAGTGTTGAGCCAGGAGAGCGAATAGCACTGGTTAAATCAAGTTGACTGCCATTAAAATAGTCCCCTGAACCAATGTGAGTAAGAACCTGGTGGCTTTTATTATCCACAACTAAAGCAGCTAATGTTGCCCCCTTTTCCAGACGATTCTGTACCCGATCAGCAATAGTAGTTAATTGTTTTTGCAACAAACTATCAAGTGTTGAACGTAAAGTACCCTTCCCGGGATATTGAACACGAAGTTGATCAGCAAGATGCGGCGCAGAGGAAGGTGTCCTGTATCGTTTAGTTGGTACAGGGCTTTTGTTTGCAAGTACCACTGCTTCATCGCTGAGCAGACCTTTTGATGCCAGTCGATTAAGTACAGTTAAGCGGGCTTGTGTTGCTTTCTGTGGGTGCCTATCAGGACGGCGGTTTTCAGGGGATTGCGGCAGGCTTATTAACAGCGCTGATTCTGATGGATTCAATCTTGATGCATCTTTATTAAAATAAAAAAGCGATGCTGCCTCAATACCCTGGAGATTCCCTCCATAGGGGGTAAGGCTAAGATACAAATTCAGAATCTCTTTTTTTTCCAGTCGACGTTCCAGACGAAACGCTTCAATCATCTCAAAAAGTTTATTCCATACTGTCCGTTGCCTGGGGTTGAGCAATCGTACTGTCTGCATAGTGATTGTTGAAGCACCGGAAATAATCCGACCGTGAACAATATATTGGTATGCAGCTCTAATCGTAGCAAGAAAGTCAACTCCTGGGTGAGACCAG
>JAOZTO010000146.1:0-4579 GCA_029942265.1 Desulfocapsa sp. | reverse complement strand
AGACCAAAATCGTTTATCTTCGTATGCTAACAACTGTTTGATAAAAACCGGATCGATATTCGAAATATCTGCCTGTATCCGCCAAAAACCATTCTCTGTTGTAAACAGACGCAGAAGCCGATCATCTCTATCAATAACCTGCACAGAATAGCTAAGTTCTTCCGGTACAGGAGCTGGTAAGATTCGATCTAATAAAACAAATAGTGAAATTGTAAAAACAACCACCATGGAAAACCAGCAAGCAATCCTGCGCATTTTTTGGTTAAGATTGCTTGTCAGATTTCCGGCCATTTTCAATCCTTATTAGTAGCAGGTATTTCTTTTTCTTTTTTTATTTTTTCTACAATTACAGTTCCGATTCCACTTCTGGCTCGGTATTCTGGATTGTACATATCTTCTACCTCCACAGGTGGTACACTATATTTTCCTGGTGTTACCGCTCTTGCAAGATATGCTATTTGAAATGTACTAACTCCATCTCCCTTATGAAGCTGAGCCGTATCTATGGCAGCCACAAAACGATCATCTAAACCGTCTGTATAACGTGTTTCAGACAGTTCCGGCAACCAGACAAAATTACTTTCATAATCTCGCAAGATCCTTTCGTATTCCAGCCCGGCAGGCAACAGATCAACCACCAGTCCACGATGCTGTTCTATGGCGTTGACTTCGCCACTAAGAAAAACTACGATTAAGTCGCCCTGTTGGAGAGTATTGGAATCAAATGCTTCTCCAGAGAGTGTTAACCATTCACGTTTTATCGTAAATCGATCTGCTTCAGGTGGGAGTTCCTCAGATGAAGTCCCCTGAACAGTGACCACTGCCCATACCGCACTCGTACCCTTATTTTGCACAGTACTGGTTGTAATTATCGAGTCATTTGCACGATGAATACGGATAAAATCTTTTTCTGAATTATCAGAAACACCATTAATACTCAGCTGAAGAGGTTCTGTTTTATCCAGTGTTAAAGCAGCCATTACAAGCCACGCCTGTTCCTGTGTGGATAGATACTGCTCATCGCCTAGTTTTCGGATCAAGCGACTCCATAAAATTGCTGGGTCTGCCAGATCTTTTCCTGATTTATGCAGCACATTTATAATACCTGCAAGATCACGAAGCAGAGACCCATAATTGTGCCAGTAATTTTTCCCAGTCCCCTCCATGGTGAGAGCTTTTTTAAATCCAATGGTTGCCCGTCTGTTATCGCCTTGTAATGCAAGGCTACCAGAAATATGCGCAACACCTAATGCCGATGGTATCTTTCCAAGATAATTATCAAACAAATACCTGGCATCTTCTGGTTTTCCCTGACCTGCAAGGGCCAATACATAGTGCGCATAGGTTAATGCGTCCAAATCATTTATTTTAGGATCTTTGGTACTGCTTGCACTATCAGCTAGCCAATTCATTCCTTTTTTATATAAAAAATCAGACGTCTGGAACCCTGCGATTCTTGCTCTGCTAAGAAATTCCATAGCATACGCAGATAACCATGGTTCTTCCTGGCTTCTGTACGACCAAAGCCCAAAACTGCCATCTGATCGCTGTTTTTGGAATATTAATTCAATGGCCTTCTGAATTCGACCATGAAGAGCATCATCAATGGGATATCCCCATTTACTGGCAAGTTCATTGGCGTAAAGAAGTGGTAGAGTCCGGCTGGTTAGCTGTTCGAGGCATCCATAGGGATATCGGTCGAGTTGACCTAAAATTCCAGGAACATCAAGATTTGGTGAATTACTAAAACTTGCATCAACTGTTGCTGTTTCCGGATACAATCCAGCAATGAGAGACTTATCTATTGTTAATGATTCACCGGGATCAATCTTATGAAAAGTCCGCTTCAATAAAGGAAGGTACCTGCCACGAACATTGAGTGGGAAATCTCCGCTATATTGATAACCTTCGGGGCCATTGACCTGAAAGTGTAATTGCCCCTGCCCAATACTTTCTGCCTTAACGTTAAAATCAAGACTGTGCTGTTTCCCTTTAAGAAGTGTCAGCGTGGCACTATCTTTTCCATTTATAATTAAAGCACCATCGGCCTTAATAGTAATTTTATAATTTCCTTCAGGGCCATCAATATTCTGTAGTAGTACATTAATGGTGGCCATATCATCCCTGGCAAGAAACCTCGGCAGCGAAGGAGAAATTACGACTGGATCACTGACAGGGAGTTGTTCAGCGGTGGAGCCAAGTTTATGTTTGCTCCAGGCAACGGCCATCAGACGTAATCTGCCGTTAAAATCAGGTAACGTAAGGGGCACTTCAACAAATCCATCAGCATCAACAGTAACGATACCACTAAACAGAGAAACCACTCGAATATTGGATTCCGGAGCACCTCTTCTTGCACTGCCTCCTGCTCCTTGTCGTAAGATTAGAGGCTTTCCATTCTGAGCAGTTATCAGACGGCCATACAGATCTCTGATTTCTGTTCCCAGACGTTGTTTATCAAAAAAATATTTTATCGGATCAGGTGAACGAAAATGAGTCATCTGCAGAACACCATCGTCTACAGCAGATAGGGTAAGATTGATTGTATCCCCAGCGGTGCTATTTTGAACGGTAATGGGAATATCGATGGTTTGTCTTGGTCTGACACGTTCCGGAATGTTCATTTTAAGATCTAAACGGTGCGAGACAGGATCAATGGAAATCCACACAAGGCCAACTGCCCTTCCGGCACCTTTAGTATTGCCTTGTCCGGGACGATACACTGTAACAAGAGCATAAGTTCCAGCCCCCCAATCTCCATTAACTGGTATCTCAAGTTCATGGGTAGTAGAATCCAATTGAAAATTTTTGATGCTATGCAGACTATTTGATGCAAGAACAAGGCTTGCAAAGCCCTTATATGGTGTTGTGATTTTTAGTTTGGCAATGTCGCCTGATTTATATTGTTCCTGATCCAGTTGAACCTGAACAGCATCCGGAGTGTTCCCCGTTCCATAGAATTGATTACCAGCGATGAAACGTCGACTTGTCAGTAAAGTATTATCAGAACTATATAGTTCCAACCGATAAGAACCAGACAGCACAGGAGAACTAATTTTCACCAATCCCAAAGAATCAATTTTTAAGCTCTTTTGTGCGACTTCGTTGTCTGTAACAATACGTTCATAGCCCCAATGGGATCCTTTTTTAAACCATTGGTAATCAATTTCTTCCTGAAGTAGACGATATGATACTTTACTGGTAGAAGATGGTAGACCTTGCCCATTCAGAACAACAACTTCAAAGGTAACATGGCTATTTTCCGGTGCTCTATTTCCTTTAAAAAGTGGTTTCACACCGATGTAGGTGTCCAGATGGCGAACAGGTATCGTTATATCAGAAGTAACAGTTCTTCCATCAATATCCATAACAGCAACTTGCACAGTTGCCTTAATTGGTTGGGTTGTCTGAGGCTGATCTTCTAAAAAAGCGTTAATTGTACTTTTTCCGTTTTGGTCTGTTACTGTATTCGCAAGTTTTACATATGGAATACGGACATCTCCATCAACTCTGCCAAAGCTAAAATCCTTATATTTTGAAAAAGGATGCGGATCAAATGTCAGGGACATATCCGAACTCACATTCAGATCAGCTGCCGGTGCCCCAAAGAGGTAATCTGATTGCACATCTACAACAGTTGCAAATTTTGGACGTAACACGCCAACCTGAGACAGCTTCACTTCAAGACGAGGCGGTACAAAAGATTTCACTTGAAAGCTGGACTCTGCGACCGGTTTTTCATTTACGTCAACGTAAAGTAGTGCAGTCCAGTTTCCTGTCCGCGCGTTACTGGAAAGAGGCAATGCGCACAAGTACGCCCCTGTGCCTTCATCCTTTAGAACCTTTTCGATCACCACCTTACCCGAAGGATCGAGTAATCGAAAAGTCGTTGGCAGGCCGGAAACAGCTTCTCCATGATTATCACGGAGCAATGCAACGGCATTTGCGGTTTCGCCAGGTCTATAAACACCTCGTTCTGTATATATGTAGCCATCAAGAGGGCCTGATACTGCACGACCTGACACACCTCTATCACTTAGATCAAATGCTGCCTGGTCAAGCTGTAAAAAGGTAAAGCCATTCGTCTCTCCCGTAGCTGTAATTAAGACTGCCTCTCGTCCGCCTTTGCCTTTCAATAGACCTGGAGCAAAACGGGCAATACCTTCACTGTCGGTTGCGACGGTGGCAAGTGGTTTATTGTTTTTTGCATGAAGCGTAATCGTTGTATTTTTAAGTGGTTTTGCTGTTTCAAGACTGCGGGCAACCAGAGTCAGGCCATTATCGCTTTTATAACTTGTCAGACCAATATCAGTTACTACCAGCCATTGGGTTGCCTCGTCTTGCCATCTGCTGAAATCTTTATTTGCATCACGAGCAGACAATACGTAAAGACCTGGAGTATTAAGAATAGAATCGGGCAATTTTAATGAACTGGTGTGGGTTTTATCTTGTTTGCCACTTATTTCCACAGTCTGTGTCCAAACAGCTTCTCCGATAGAATTGGCTATTCTATCGAGATTGTTTTGATCCAACTGATTGTGAAACTTATCTTGAACAAATTCACTAAGAATGTTTTGTT
>JAOZTO010000145.1 GCA_029942265.1 Desulfocapsa sp. | reverse complement strand
AACATTTACAATTCAGTGGTATGGGCTGTTTTGAACCCAACCCGAATATTTACACGCCATCATAGGATAAATCTGCTGAGATCCCTGTCTTCGACAACATCCCGCAACTGTTTTTTCACATAATCGGCTGTAACCACAAAACGTTCCTCGCCTCGTTCACTCGCATTAAAAGAGAGTTCATCAAGCACACGTTCCATAACCGTATGTAAACGTCTTGCTCCAATTTCTTCTGTTTTTTCATTCACTTCAACAGCAATCCCAGCAAGTTCCTCAATGGCATCATCCTCGAAAACAAGTTCAACGTTTTCAGTGGCCATCATTGCGATATACTGCTTTACGAGGGCACCTTCAGGCTCTGTCAGAATACGTACAAACTCTTCTTTTCCCAGTGGAGTGAGTTCAACCCTTATGGGGAACCTGCCCTGAAGCTCAGGTATCAAATCAGAGGGTTTACATAAATGAAAAGCACCGCTTGCAATAAAAAGAATATGATCTGTTTTCACCATTCCATATTTGGTGGAGACTGTGGAACCTTCTACGATTGGAAGCAAATCTCTTTGAACACCTTCCCGTGATACTTCCGGCCCATGTCCTCCGGAACTCCTTGAAGCGACCTTATCAATTTCATCAAGAAATATTATACCTGATTCTTCCGTGCGACGCAGTGCTTCACTGGTCACTTTATCCATATCTATCAATCTTTCCATCTCTTCCTGAGTCAGCCCCTTGATAGCATCTGGAATTTTCACTTTTTGTTTCTTCTTCTTTTTAGGGAAAATTTTACTAAAAGCGTCCTGGAGATTAGACTGCATATCCTCCATTCCGGAAGTTGTCATTATTTCAACCATTGGGGTTGATCTTGATTCTACAAGATCAATTTCCACTTCACGATCATCAAGTTTTCCCTGACGTAACATCTCCCTGAATTTTTCACGGGTGGAATCATCTTTTTTCGTCTCTGCTGGAACAGTGAGGGCAGACTCATCGTCCTGGTGTAGCACAAACGACTGCATATCTTCAGGCTCTGGTGCAGCAGGTGCGCTACTTGCAGGTGGGAGCAAAACATCAAGAATTCGCTCTTCTGCATTTACTTCAGCAAGCCCTGTGAGATTAGCTCGTTCCTCTTCCTTAACCATAGTAATTGCGATTTCAACAAGATCACGCACCATGGATTCGACATCACGTCCCACATAGCCAACTTCAGTAAATTTTGATGCTTCAACTTTGAAAAACGGTGATTGGGCAAGGCTTGCCAGTCGTCTTGCAATTTCTGTCTTTCCCACTCCTGTGGGACCTATCATAATGATATTTTTAGGGGCGATCTCTTCTCGTAGCGGTGAAGGAACCTGGCGTCTTCTCCAGCGATTTCGCAGAGCAATGGCAACAGAACGCTTGGCATCCGATTGACCGACTATATATTTATCAAGTTCTACTACAATATCTTTGGGGGTAAGGGACTGTGTTGGAATCATATCTTTAATCTTTTTTGGGTTCAATTTTTTCTATTACAATAGAGTGATTGGTAAATACACAGATATCAGCAGCAATATTCATGGAAGCACGACAGATTTCTTTAGCACCCAATTGAGAATGCTCGATAAGTGCCAAGGCTGCCGATTGAGCATAAGGTCCACCAGAACCAATGGCAAGAACACCGTTATCAGCTTCAATCACATCGCCTGTTCCGCTGAGAAGTAATGAATAGTCTTCATCCACGGCAACAAGCATTGCTTCAAGCCTGCGTAACATTTTGTCAGTACGCCACTCTTTGGCAAGCTCAACGGCTGCCCTCATCAGATTCCCCTTATACTGCTCAAGCTTTTGTTCGAGCAGATCAAACAAGGTAAAGGCATCAGCTGTGGCTCCTGCAAAGCCTGTAATAACTTGGCCGTGGTACAAACGCCGTACCTTTTTAGCCTGATGTTTCATCACTGTATTGCCAAGCGAAACCTGGCCATCACCGGCGACTGCCACCTGTCCGTTGTGACGCACGGCAAGGATTGTTGTTGAACGTATTTTCATAATAATTGTTATAAAATTATATATTTTAAGTTTCCCATCCTTGATGGCGTCGTAAAAACTCTCCATATGCGAGGCGCGTAAATTTTCTATCATTTCGGCGTACTAAAGTACGTCGTAATGATAGAAAATTTGCAGCAACGAAGCAGATGGAGAGTTTTTACGACGCCATCATCCTTCTATTTTGCATTTGGATGGGCTTTATCATACACCTCTGTAAGGTGATCTAATGTCAAATGCGTATAGCGTTGTGTTGTTGACAGGCTTGCATGGCCTAGCAACTCCTGCACCGATCGTAAATCCGCTCCCATCTCAAGAAGATGTGTTGCAAACGAATGTCTTAAAGCATGCGGCGTAACAATTTGTGGAATCCCAGCTCGTTGGCCATAGGATTTCACCATCCGCTCCACACTCCTACTACTTAGACGTCCACCACGACCATTTAAAAATAGTGCTTCTTTTTCAACGTCACGCCCTCTTCGAGCACGATCAGCAATAAGCTGATCACGTAACGGTAACCAGCCTCTTATGGCTTCAAGTGCTGGATTCCCTACCGGAACCAGGCGTTCTTTATCACCTTTGCCCCTCACCATAAGCACTTCATTTGCGAAATCAAGGTTCAAAACGTTCCTCGAAACAAGCTCTGCAACACGCATTCCTGTTGAATAGAGTAATTCAAGAATCGCAACATCACGAAGTTTGAAACGATCTTTTTCATTCGGTGTTTCCAAAAGAGCAAACACTTCGTCCACTGTCAAAAATGTGGGAAGATATTTCCCAACCTTAGGGCCACTTATACCAGCAACCGGGTCATTGTTGATATAATGTTCCCTCAACAAAAATTTAAAAAACGTCCGTAATGTCGAAAGTTTTCGTGCTATACTTGTTGCACTGTTATGACTATGCAGGCTCACGACAAAACGTCGAATATGAATAGGTTCAATTGCAGTAATTAAAACGTTTGCTCCAATACCTGTTGTGAATTCAAGAATATCACGTCTATACGCACTCACCGTATGTTCTGAATATCCTTTCTCAACCCCTAGCCATCGCAGGAAAGAATGAACAATTTGACTAGTTGTTTGCTTTTTGACCATTTTCGGGTATCCCTGTGAAAACACTTTCTTCTCGACTTCTTTAGCATCTATGAATATATAATGAACTCGAATCAAATTGAAAGGTAAATTACAAGTTTTACCTTTGTACAATCTTATCGCTCCTTCAGCGTATGCTAAATAATATAGAAAAATGACAAAACGAACATTTGAAAATAGTCTCAATAAACTTGAGCAAATCACTGATGAACTAGAAAAAGGTGACCTCAGTCTTGAAAAGAGTCTCAAAAAATTTGATGAAGGTATAACTCTGGTCGGATACTGTAATTCAACTTTAAGTGCGGCAAAATCTAAAGTTGAACTTCTTCTTGAAAAACAGGGCGAGATATCCAGAAGCCCTTTTGATGAGTTGGAACATGGAGATCAAGAGCTACCTTAACACGCAAAAGCAGCTAGTTGAATCTGCATTTGAAGAATTTTTCCCTCTAGCAGAAGGTGAGTTCAAGGCTCATATTGAAGCCATGCGATATTCGCTACTCGCCGGTGGAAAACGTATTCGCCCCATTCTCTGCATTGCAGCAGCCCAGGCTGTTTCTGAGATTGAGGTGGCAAACAAGAATATTCTCCCTGTGGCTTGTGCGCTTGAATGCATTCACACCTATTCACTTGTTCACGACGATCTGCCAGCAATGGACAATGATGCTTTACGTCGCGGCAAAGCAACCACTCACGTGGCCTACGGTGAAGCAGAAGCAATCCTTGCTGGTGACGGCTTACTTACCTGGGCTTTTGACCTGCTCAGCAACCCACAGTATAATGGCCTTGATGCTGACAAAAAACTTCGTATTACCCATTGTATTGCACGTGCCGCAGGGTCGTTTGGTATGGTTGGCGGCCAAACATTAGATATTACAAATGAAAACAGTACTTTCCCCTTCGAAACATTGCAAAGCATACATCGAAGCAAGACAGGAGCATTAATCACAGCATCTGTGGTGACAGGTGCCATTGCTGCAAATGCATCACCTAAACAAATAGCAGCACTTGAACAGTATGGAAACCATATTGGTCTAGCATTTCAAATTGTCGATGACCTTTTAAACGTAACTGCTACCACCAAACAGCTTGGAAAAGCTGCTGGGAGCGATGTTGAGCTTGGTAAAGCTACATACCCTGCCTTTTTTGGTATCGATAAGACCAGAGAACTTGCAGAAAAAACAGTTGAAGATGCCAAAAATTGCCTTACTGACTTTGACGAAAAAGCATTACCATTACGCCTTTTAGCCGATTACATATACACTCGGTCGCATTAAGGGCTTGTTCAAAAATAACGTTAATATTCGGCTAGCACCCCATTTTCAGTTCAGTGGTTAAGCCTATTTTTGCCCAACCCTAATGTTTACAAAATACCACTATTCAGGACAACTATAATGTGTTCAACAGAGAATACAGAAAATACAGCCACCAAACACACTGCTAGACTGGTTGATATACAAAGTCCTGCTGACCTTCGAGTTCTTGAAATTTCAGACCTACAGATCATTGCAGCCGACCTTCGTGAAACAATTATCAGTACTGTCTCAAAGACAGGTGGCCATCTTGCTCCAAGTCTTGGAGTTGTAGAACTCACCCTTGCACTCCACTATGTTTTCAACACCCCTCACGATAAGCTTATCTGGGATGTCGGACATCAGGTCTACGCCCACAAATTGCTTACAGGTCGTCAGGAACAATTCCAAACATTACGACAATACAAAGGTTTAAGTGGCTTTCCAAAATTCAAAGAGAGTGCATACGACGCCTTTGAGACAGGGCACTCCTCAACATCAATTTCAGCTGCACTTGGTATGGCTAGTGCCAAAGAGTTACATGGCTGTAAGGATAAAGTTCTTGCCATTATTGGCGATGGTGCCATGACTGCCGGGCTTGCGTTCGAAGCCCTAAATCAGGCTGGTCATCTGGATAAAGATCTAATAGTTATCCTTAATGACAATGAGATGTCTATCTCTGAAAATGTCGGTGCAATGTCGAGTTTTCTTTCACGACAACTCACCAGTAAAACTGTTCGTCGATTACGTAAACATATATCCACCCGTTTAAAAGAACTGCATGGTGTCGGTGATCGTTTTCTCAACGTCTTAAAAAAGAGTGAAGAAAATATCAAAAGCTTTTTTACTCCTGCTATGCTCTTTGAGGCACTTAAATTCTACTATATTGGCCCCATATCAGGCCACGATCTCGAAGACCTGATCCCAACCCTTGAAAATATCAGGGATCATGTTGACGGTCCGGTTCTTGTTCATGTGCTCACAAAAAAAGGGAAAGGATATGAACATGCTGAAAAAAATCCTGGTAACTTCCATGGGTTGGGCCCATTTGACAGGAAAACAGGTATCCCTAATCCTTCCAATGCATCGATAAGCTACACCGAGGTATTCGGCAAGACACTTTGCAGGATTGCCGAACAAGACTCTGATGTTGTTGCAATTTCTGCCGCTATGCCTGCTGGTACAGGTCTTGGCAATTTTGCAGAAAAATATCCTGATCGGTTTTTTGATGTGGGGATTGCCGAACAGCACGCAGTAACTTTTGCCGCAGGTCTTGCCAAGGAAGGTATTAAACCAGTTGTTGCAGTTTATTCTACATTCTTTCAACGGGCGCTCGATCAAATCATCCATGATGTTTGTATCCCTAACCTACCAGTTACTTTGGCCATCGATCGTAGCGGTGTAGTCGGTGATGACGGACCAACTCATCATGGAGTCTTCGATATTTCCTTTCTGAGGTTTATCCCCAATCTCATCTACATGGCTCCAAAAGATGAAAATGAGCTTCAACATATGCTCTACACGGCAATTTCATTACCAAACCCGACAGCAATACGGTATCCACGTGGCGCAGGTGAAGATGTTTTACTCGACAAACATCTTAAACAACTTATTCCTGGCGAAGGTGAGCTTCTAAGGGAAGGGAAGGATATTCTTTTACTACCTATAGGCAACAGAGTGTACCCAGCCATGAAAGCAGCTGAGGAGCTTGGAAAGCTTGGAATTGATGCTGCTGTAATTAATCCACGTTTTATCAAACCGCTGGACAAGCAATTGATATGCAAGTGGGCTAAAACAACAGGTCGTGTGGTAACGGTGGAAGATAATGCAGAACATGGTGGCTTTGGCAGCCTTATTTTGGAACTCCTCTCAACAAGTAATCTCTACTCTGTCAAGACACGAATCCTTGGATATCCGGATACGTTTATCGAACATGGGCCACAGAAAACTCTCTGGGAAAACTCCAAACTCGATACACCGTCCATTGTCAATGCTGCAATGGATTTGATGAGTTCCAGAAAAGACTGACTTTTTACGGCGCCATCACTCTTGATGGACTCGTAAAAAGCCTGGAATTTCGATGGATTTGTAAAAAGCTTCATATTCGAGGCACGGAAATTCCTCATCATTTCGGCGTACTAGAGTACGTTG